>DASYEA010000819.1:0-3749 GCA_036499265.1 Schlesneria sp.
GACTTCCGCTGCCCCGTTTGCCGCGCTGCACAGACTCTGCGCGAGATTTGTCGCCGCTGCCAGGCCGACTTGAGCTTGGTGGTGCGCGCCCGACGCCGACTCGCGTATTTGCGACAACAGCAAGAGCAAGCACTGTCTGCCGGAGATGACAGGCGCGTCCAACAACTCGTTGCCGAGCTACGCTGGCTCGCGCCATCTCGCAGGTAAGACGATCAAAAGCATGCTAAATGACCGTGCGCAATTCTGCTCGCGAAGCCGTGTTTGAGAATGGGGGATCGAGGCCGCAAGACCTTGCCGAGTCGCCAATGTTATTGTGATTCCATCGACATGCGCCGCTCGGCAGGAGCCTCAACTTCGCAGAAAGCGAATCACGCACAGTCATTGAGAATCTCCCGCTTAAACGCAAGAGATTATTGATTGTACCCAAGTCACAAAAAGCTGCAGCGGCAACCAATTTCTTATTGGTCGCCGCTGCTTCAATCTCAACGCCCGATGCCGGTCCATCAAGAATTCTTTTGATCGACTGTCACCAGGTGTCGATCCAGGCTGAAGGTGCCCGGTCCGTTGGCGACCACGAACAGCATCGTCCCCATCATCGACAGGTTCTTCATGAACTGGATCATTTGATTCTGCCGGTCTGCTCCTGAAAAATTCCAGAAGTCGTGGAAGTAGTAAGTTGCCAGGACCAGGAACGCGAGCAGCAAGACAGCCCCGACGCGTGCCTTGAAGCCGAGTACGAGCGAGATGCTGCCGACGATGAGAAACACGATGGCTCCCACCAGCATCAACTGCGGAGCCGGAACGCCTTCACTGGCCATATATCCGGCGAGCGCGTTGAACTGAGGAATCTTGTTTCCGACCGCACTCAGCAAAAAGATCGTGGCAATCATGATTCGGCCACCCAGCGAAGTGACGCCTTGGATCATCGTGTTCATGGTCATTCTTTCTAACGAAACTGATTCGGACATAGGTCAGGCGAGATCAAACAACATGACCTCGGCATTGGTGGTCGCCTGGATCGTCAAGCTGGTTTCGGAACTCACTGCTGCCCCATCACTGGTTTGCAGGGCTTCTCCATTCAGTGTCACGCTGCCGCGGAGCACTTGCAGCCAGGCATGGCGATGAGGTTCCAGGTCGAGCGAAACGTCCTTGCCACTTTCGAGCTGCGACAAATAGATGCTTGCATCCTGGTGGATGAGCAACGATCCGTTTGCCGCATCTCGTGAGGCCACGAGTTGTAGTTGATTCAATCGACCCGCTTCGTCAAATCGTTTCTGTTCATAGCTGGGTGTGAGTCCTTTCGATTCTGGAAACAACCAGATCTGGTACAGGTGCGTTGGCTCGGTCTTCGACGGATTGAATTCGCTGTGCGTGATGCCGGTGCCGGCAGTCATTCTTTGGAATTCACCCGGGCGAAGAACTTCACCATTGCCCATCGAGTCGCGATGTTCCAACGCCCCCTCCAGGACATAGGTCACGATCTCCATGTCGTTATGTGGGTGCGTACCGAACCCTTGCCCTGCCGCGACCCAGTCTTCGTTCATGACTCGCAGCGAACGAAAGCGGACGTGCTGCGGATCCTGGTAACTCGAAAACGAGAAGGTGTGATACGTGTTCAGCCAGCCATGATTGGCGTGACCGCGGTCGTTGGCTTTGCGAACTTGGATCATGATTTCCCTCTTCAATAAAGCGACACAACAACTAATGACATATCATGTATGTGGGAAAAAAAGACGATTTGGATCACTCGCCATCGAGTTGGATCTTCAGTCGCGCTTTCTCCAGCAGCCGACTCAGTTCTGTCAGTTCCGTCTTTGCCATATGCCCCAATAAATCTTTATGCAATTCTTCAACCGGCTTATCCAGCTTGGCGAGCAACTCGGTCCCTTGTTCGGTGAGCACAATGTAGATCACTCGCCGGTCTTCCAAACATCGTTCGCGCCGAACCAGACTTTGCTTTTCGAGTCGATCGATCAGTCCGGTCATGGCTGGCACCACCTGGATCATTCGTTCGCCAATCTCCAAACTCGGCATCGGTTTTCCCTCCCCTCGCAAGATCCTCAGGATGTTGTATTGGGAAGGGGTCACCCCATATTCGCGAAACAAGCGTAAAAAACGGTTCTGAAGTCGATCGTTTGTTCGCAGAACATTGAGGGCTGCCTCTTGTTCTGGCGATTCAAACGGTCGCTTCTTTTTCAGTTCGTTTTGCAGCTTGTTTGTTGTCATGCTATTAGTTTACATGTGAAGTATCGTCGCGTCAAGCGCCGAAGTTGAGTTTTTCGGGCCGCAACTGAGTCCGAGAGATACCGCTCCGCTCGCGAAATTGGTGATGGGGCTTGGGATGGCGAGGCGCTTAGCCCTCCCTAAAGCACAAGCCTCTGGATTCCCGCGTGTGCGGGAATGACGTGAGCAATATTCAAATGCGCCGCGTTATTGTTCGGTCAGCCAGCGCCAGGAAAGCCAACACAAGAGCGGGAAGAGTGCGAACACGAGGGCGATGGCGATCACGTTCGCTTTGCGTTCGTCCGGCCACCGAGCCATTGTTGCTGCCTTTGAAAAAGATCACCGCGACTCGTCGCGAGCGCGGCGCTGAGTCGCGGTGATCGGGAGGGAGGCTCCAATAAATATTGTGCCTCATTCATATCTCGATTCAAATGTCGTAAATGAGCGTGCGCGATTCTGCTTGCGAAACAATCATTTCGGGTGCCACTGGCGACGGCTTTGCGTCGCCAGTGTCTTACTGAGTTTTCGGCGAGTAAACGAGGCGTGGTGATGCTGAATGTTGCACATGCTCACTACCCGATCAAAAGCTAGCGCAGCCACGTGAAGACACTGGTCGCCCAAAGCGGCCACCAGTGGCACCCTACCTGAAATCCAAAAGGAGCAGAATTGCGCACGCTCATTTTAGCCGATGATTTCTGGATCGGTTTCGGGGACGGCGTCGTTTTCGGGGTCGAACCATTCTTCTTTGAAGACGATTCGTTTCTTGTGCTTCATAGCGAGATTTGAGGTCAGGGCCATGATGGCGTCTTTCATTCCCTGTTCTCCGGGGCACCGCAGTCCGCCGTCCTTGATCGCGCCGAAATTGTTGGTGCGGATACAGTAGGCGAAGTGTTCCATTTCTTCGGTGTAACCGCGACTGACCTTGCCGATGTCGGCGACCGAGGCGGCCTTGGTGGGGCCCAGACTGGCACTGGCGCTGAGGACCGGTTGGCCGTCGCTGCCATTGATCACGTATAGGCGCTGATCGATTCCACCCTTGGACGAACCGCTGGCTTCTTTGAAGAGAATCGCGTCCTGTTCCATCTTCATGATCAGTGTACCGCGGCTGCCGAATACTGTTTCGCCGTACGGTTCGCTGCGGTTGGTGCTGATCGAGGAATACGTCACGATGCAGACATCGTTCTTGTCTTCATCGTAGTGCTGCCCGGGGAATTCGAACGTCATGTACACATGGTCATCGATGTCTCGATCGTCAGATTGCTGGTCTGGCGATCCGATGCCCTTGACGTGGTAGAAATTCTTCCCGCCGTATCCCATGCACGCGATCGGCTTCACTTTGTTCAGGAAGATACTCGCAGCGTCCAACTGATGGCTGCCGAGTTCGGCCATCAAGCCACCGCCGGTATTGTTGTACAGACGCCAGTTGACCAGACGCTGCATGGAGGGGTAGCCAAAGTCCTTGGTCAGGAACTCGTCCAACGAAAGATTCGCGGCCTTGGCGCGGTCAGTGAGTTCAGCGATATCAT
>DASYEA010000820.1:0-4048 GCA_036499265.1 Schlesneria sp.
ACTCCGGGTGCCACTGGCTCTGCCAGTGTCGTCTGGCTCCGTCGGCTACAACTCTGCACTGGCAACGCCAGTGTCACCCCACTCCCAGATCTCAGTTGCAACAAAGCACAATGATCCACCGCCAAGGGCACAGCATTTCACGCTCAATCATAGCGCCTGCGCAGTCTGGGAGAAAGCGCGAAACCTTGCCACTCAGTGAAATCATGCCGAACAACCTTCAGCAACCCGAGCGATCGCCCGACTTTACGGGACCGGCGAAGTCAACAAATTCCTCAATTCATCATGAACCAATCCGTTTGTCGCTAAAATGTCAGGAATTTCTAAAGCCAGAGCACTCCCATTCATTTTGGAAACCTGGCCTCCAGCTTCACGCACGATGACGACCCCTGCTGCCATGTCCCAGGGCTTGAGGCTGTAGGACCAGAAACCGTCCAGACGTCCCGTTGCCAGGTAGGCCAGATTGAGTGCCGCAGAACCTGTCCGTTGAACCGTTTGGGCGTGTGGCAAAATTCGCAAAAACTGCTTGATGGGTTGTGATTCAGGGGTCGATCCGGGCGGAAAACTGGCAACCAGCAGCGCTTGCTGCAGCTGGGCAGCCTGGCTGACTTGCAGCCGCTGATCATTCAGGTAGGCGCCATGCCCCTTGAACGCCGTGAATAGCTCTTCCCGAGTGGGATCGTAAATCACCCCTGCAACCAATTCTCCGTTGCACTCCAAACCGATCGAAACGGCAAAATAGGGAAAGCCATGAAAATAATTCGTCGTACCATCCAGCGGGTCAATGACCCACCGATAAGGAGCAGCCCCATCGGTCCGCAGTAATCCCTCTTCACCCAGGAAATTGTGGTCTGGATAGGAATCCAAGATCAAATTGTGAATGGCCGTCTGAGACGCAACATCTGCTTCAGTGACCAGGTCCGCTGTACACGATTTTGATCGCGCCGTCACCTTGTGCAACCACTGTTTCAAAATCGCGCCGCCCGCCAAAGCCGCTGCAACGCCAGTATTCAGCAGCTTGGCATCCGCACCTGATCCCAGATTCATAACACTTGCTTTCAATATTGATACGGCGTACTAAAGACGCGAAGAACGCAATAGAACGAAAGGCCTGTGAAGTTCGCCCTCGCGCCGCCATCTTGTTGTATCCGCACGATCGTGCGGCTCACAAGGACCAGCACACGCCCCCAAAGTCTTGGTCTTCAGGGCTGAGGTTCACGCCGCCTGGCCAAATGCGACGGCCACATGCGACGGCCAAATGTGACGGCCGAGGGCCACCATCTTCTAGGCCGTCCGTTGCTCGCAAGCCGCACATTTCAGGCAGTTTCAAGGAAATTCCAGACAATTGGGCTCATCCCCAACGCTCGCCCGAATCAAGAGACAGACAATTCCATTTCCAGGAACTGCCAGGGATTCTTCTTGTACTCGGCGGCCATGATCTGCAACGTTTCCCACCGAGTAATATGACTCGGGTGGTCTAACTTAGGAACTGCGGTTGGCAGGTTTTCCAGATGCCGCTTCTGAATGACCATCGCGCGAACCTTGCGCGTTCGCATCTCACCCGCGCACTCGCACGTCAGACAAACCAGATACTGGCCCCGATTCACCGGCAGACCCAAGTCTCGACGAATCTCGCCCAGGGAAAACTTCTCAGCAACTTCATTGAGAACTGAGTTGAGATAATACCAATAATCCTTCTGAGGCAGCGGTAGAAGCGGGTTCTGCGCAGTCGTATTGCGAGCCGCTTTCTCAGCGGTTTCAACTGCCACTGAGTTTAAGAAAATGTCCTCGCAACTCTTTTCCAGAAGAGTCCGAATTTGTAAGCGATGACTTTGTGTCGCCGGGTCAGGGACAATCAGGTTTAGAGACACGTTCAAGCGATGTAGAAACTCGTGCTTCTGCCAATTCGCGTGGGCCTTTCGTTTGCCGAAGTACCAGCCGACAACCATCAACAACAGACCCGTCAGCATTTTCATCCAGTTGTCATCGATGAATTTGGTGATGGCCTCCAGAAACTGCGCGAACATGCGTCTGCACCTTGAATTACGAGTAAATCCTTGAGTCGTTCAGAGCTGAAACGTGATCGGCGAATCGACGGATCAAATCTCGAATGGCACATCCTACGACATCCTCAGCCTTGGTGAAAGACGGCTCGCCAATCCAGACATCGCGTCACAACCCTTTTCAAAACAGGGACTTAACTCGTATTTACCGAAATTTGAACTTCCGTTAGACTCCCAGCGTGAGTTTCTCGGCGCGGCGGCCAAGGATGGCTGGGGCAGGTTCTCTTCTGTGAACGGACGAAATTGAAACATGACGAACGAACAGCTTCGTTGATCAGGTTTCAATCACGCCCGCACAGAACACAAATCCGAAGTACTCACATGGGCCAAGACGTGATGAGTGGAAGACTCATCTGACTGAGAAACAGGATGTTTCGTAATCTCTATCGCTGGCTGAAGCAGATTATCACAGTACTGATTGTACTCGTGGTGCTCGTGTGCTTTTCCGAAGTCACGCTGCGAGTTTACGACTCTCATACCGGTCAGGTCACGCGCTGCGAAATCTTTGACCTGGGACTCATTTCCAAATCCCGAGCTTGTCACCACGAACTCAAGCCACTCTTAAACCTGAGCATCCCTGCCAAGGGAGATCGAACGGAATTCGAACTGCGAACCAACAGCCTGGGGCTGCGTGGAGCGGAAATCGCCATTCCCAAACCTGCTGGCTGTTATCGGATTGTCTGCCTGGGAGACGAACGAACTGCGGGTCTTGATGTGTCAGAAGCGGACACATTTTGCCAGCGTTTGCAGACTTATCTTCAGTCACAGTCGACGGCCCAGATCGAAGTGATCAATGCGGGCGTTCCCGACTACTGCCCTCTATTGAGTTCCCTGCAATTTCGCCAGAAACTGGTTTCTCTGCAGCCCGATCTCGTCCTGTCGAATTTCGACATGTCGGATGTGTCGGACGACTACCGCTATCGACGGTATACGACAATTGGCAGCAACGACCAACCGCTGGGCTGCTCACATCCATTGCTCGATCCGCCGCGCCAGCGCGATCGGCGGAATTCTCTGGATATGTTTCTGATACCCCAGTTCATGTTGAGGAACTGCGGCCAGGTTTGGGCTGGCCGAGTCCTCCCATTGCCTCCGAAAGATATTGACAGTCCAACTGGAAAGTATGTCTGGCTGCAGGACCAGCCCCCCGATTGGTCCATCTACATTCAACAATCACTCAGTGCTTTAATCCCGACGCGGGAACTTTGTGAGAACCTTGGCGGAACGTTTCTCGTGGCGGTCCACCCCACGGCATGGCAGGCTGCCACGACGGCTGGCAATGGGGAGGGTGTACGAGCGGCCGTTGGCGTCGGCAACGGAGTGATTTACCGCAGCCGCAAGCCATTTGAGACAGTCCAGGATTTCTGCGAAGACCATGAGATGTGGTGTATCGATCTCTCCACGCCAATCCAATCTGATCCATTGGCCGTCGATCACTATCAAACCGACAGTGCGAATTATTCGGCATCGGGGCATCGTATTGCAGCCCGGCAAATCGCAATGTTCCTGGTTCAAAATCTGGAAGGCCCCTGGCGCGCGGCCTCCCCGCGATCTCGCCGGACGATGACCGCCAGCCGGGATGAATTCGACCGGTAGCCTGTCGCTTTTCCGCATTGCCATTCAGACGCAAACTCTGATCAAGAACGGGAATTCCAAATGCCCGGCGTCGTTTTGACTCGCTCTAGCGAACGCGACTGCAAGCGATCAGAATAGGAGCCATTCAATTCTCGGCCGCATATCAACAATTCCTTGGAGGTCCTCGTGCCACCGCACGCTGAAACTGAATCGCAAGAACGCGATGATGAGATCATCGGGAAGATGTTCTGGCGATCGATTCTGGTATTTGCCGGCCTGACATTGGTCGTGGCAATTGCGGTGGGAGGGTGGTGGCTGACGAATAAGAAAAACAAGATCGAGGTCGTCGGAACAAAGCACGTCGACCCGAGTCTCAGAAGTTCGATTGAGGTTCCCGACATCCCCTTCAGGGA
>DASYEA010000821.1:0-4172 GCA_036499265.1 Schlesneria sp.
TCACTTCGGGAGTGACTTCAGGCTTCTCGGCGGATCCGCCTGCTGGTGGAACTTCAACACCACCACCGGTGGTAGAACCAACGCCTGAACCCTTTGTCCTCTTGCCCGTCATCTTTCCGTCTGGAGGTGCGGCACCTTCCATCTTTGTGTCGCCTGCCTTCGGAACTGGCTTGGGGCTATCGCAACCCAAGCCGAACATCGAGACGCAAAACGCCATCAGCACTGAACAAACCAAGTACACCTTGCTCATTGAACTCGCTACCCTTACTTCAGCCCGCCCCGCTCGCGAATCGTTCGCGTCTGAGACGTTGTAGATTCTTCTCGTCGCGATGGCACATCCAAGACCTTGGAATGCCGACCCTGGCGCGACGACTTCGGCACCCACCGGCCGAAGGATGACACTATTACAGTCCTCGACCACCTGAAATTCAACCCTGGCGAGGCTTAACGGGCCTGTTACGATGGTTTGGACGCCCCGCGAATCGATTGGTGAAACCCTGTCGATCCGACCATCAGGACTCACGATAACGGTGAAATGAGGCTCGGACTCTATCCTCTGTCAGCGATTCGATTTAGAATCAAAGCATGACATCACAAGATCTTCCGATTACAACGATTCCCGCCTACGGTGCCTTGCTGGGCTTGGATTACGGAACCAAGCGCCTTGGCATCGCCGTATCAAATTCTGAGCAAACAATCGCCGCGCCGGTCGAAACGTGGACGGTCCGCACCCCCGAGCGAGACTTGAAACACGTGAAAGAGTTAATTGATGACTACCGTGTCGTAGGGGTTGTCATTGGGCTGCCAGTCAGGCTGAGTGGCGTCGAAGGCGACAAAGCGGCCGAAGTCAGACGCTATGGAGATTGGCTGGCTTCCGCGATCAAACGTCCTGTCACTTATTGGGATGAGCGGTATTCGTCGATGGAAGCCGAGGTCTTGTTGTGGACTCAGGGCCTGTCCCCCACGAAGAATAAAGATCGAGTCGATCGTCTGGCGGCTCAGGTCATCCTGCAGAGTTATCTGGATGCACCGGATCGAAACAGTCCTCCGGCACCGCTGTAGACTGATCATGCTTCTGGATGGCCCAATCTCCTGGCGAGAATGGCTACGGGTGGATCGCGCTTTTGTAGCCAAGGTCGCCAAGACCTTGGGCAGGCGGCAATAGAAGTCGTTTGCACATTGACTACTCCCAATCTCTTGGCGAGATTGGCTACGGCTTTGAAGCAATTGGAATTCCATGTCACTACTCGATCGAGAAGAATACATCGAACAGGCGTATTTCTTCCGTACCTTTCACGAGCGGTTGGATGAGAACCTGCCATCGCAAGAGATCCTGGCCAGCATCCGCGAAGAGATCCTGACGACGACAAAGCTGCCGCTGGCACTGGATGTGTTGCGCGATGAGCTGATGCACAAGGGACGCATCTGCGAAGGGATGGCTCACCTGTCTCATTACTTCGCGCCATTCCAGGCGTTCGTGATGAGCCAGGCCGAAGAGGATCGTTCCAAGTTCGACCAGCGGATTGCGTTTCAGATCCTGGAGCGAGAAGCTCGTTATCGAGCCGACACCGCATCACCAGCGGGATTGTTCGTATTTCAATTCGAGTGTATCGCTCGCAATAGACTGGGCTATCGAGAGGGGATGGCTGCGATCGGGATCGATCCGATGTACGATGCCGACTGGCGTGATTGGATCGCGAAGGCACGCAGCCAACTGGGCGTCGTCGAGTTCGCCGATCTGATCTATTTCCGATCAGAAGCCTATACCGAAGAACGACGGCGAACGGCGGGGGCCGAATATGCTCCTTCCGCACCGACGTTATTTGGCCGACAGGAAGGGCGGATCGCGCGAGCGAATCGGGGCAAGGACCCGCTCTATCTGTTCGCGGCGTTGCAGCGGCAACTCGGCTATCCCGCCATTCCACGTGCCAAGTCTTCGCGAGAGTTGGCATTACCCCCATTGCTTGAGCAGCGACTGCAGCGTCTTGAGAAGCGGTTGCAGTTACTGGAAGGGGAGTCGCAGGGAAAACTCGATCTGAGCGAGTTCTATGCGAATCCGCCGAAGTTCACAGATGATGTCGAGTAGCGACCATTACTCTGGAGCATCAGGGAGCGGGATCGCGCCTGCCGCGGGTTTGCCATGGCCTGCCTTGATATAGGCGGCTCGCTGGCGAGCGTATTCTTCCGGGGTCAGGCCATCGGCCGTGGTGGCATCTTGCGATTCAGCGAAGAAACGCTTCAGATAGTTCACGCACCAGCCACACCCGGTACCTGCCCCGCCGCATTCACTCAGTTGGCTGGCGCGGCGTGGGTGATTCACGCGGATAAAGTTGACGATCTTCCGTTTGGAGATGTGGAAGCAGTAGCAAATGGTATCGTCGAGTTCCACAACCAGATTCCGTCTAAGAGAGATCATCGAGTCAGCAGGCCACGCACTTCTACATCGACATTCCTGCGACTTGGCGAGGTCGAATGCGAAGGCCGTTATCTTCCACGATATACTCCCAGCCAGCAGAGTCCAGCAAGACTTTCAAGACGCCGCCGACAGTCGTGTTTTCCAAATCGATCGAAATCGACCGGTCAAGATTCTTTTCACCAAGGTCGTCGGGGGAATATCGGATCGGCGCGCCGAGCAATTCTTCGAGCAGTTCAATGATTTCGCGGCGACTCTTCGGTTGCGCCGGAGTCTCGAACGACTTCAGACGCTGGCCCAACATCGCTTCGAGATCGAGTTTCACGACGACCGGCATGGGTTTTGGTTTGACCTCGGGTGTTGCTTCCGGTGTGACAATCGGCGTGATCGGTGTCTCGACGAATGGATCAGCTTCAGCAGGTGGCTGCGTCGATGGAATCTTTGTTTCGGCCAGCGATTCGGGAGGCTTTGGAGACCCCTCTTCAGGGGTTGGCACCTTATCGGGGTTTTCGATTGGCACCACCGCTATTGGTTCGTCGGGCTTCTGAACTTCGGTGGGCACGGGAGCCTGTGCGACCTGATCCTTGGTAGGCTTCCGGAACCGCACGTTGGGACGCAGCATCATGATCGCGATGAAGGCGGTCATGCCAATCCCCAAGGCCCAAGCCAAAACCAAGGGCGACTGCATCACGCCAGCCAGCTTGCTACGGAGCGTCGGCCCAGCCTTCTTGACGACTGGCTGATTGATCGGCGGTTTCTTCTGGGCCTTTTCGACCTTGGGACGCTCGGCGATCAGTTCACGTTCACCATCCAGCCGAATCACGAGCTTCGTCTGACAGTCTGGGCATTCAATTTCTCTGCCAATAAATGATCGATCGCGGATCCGCAGGATCGTACCGCAATCGGGACAGGAACATTGGCCGGGGGACATGGCGAGTCACTTAATCCAAGGGAAGACCGCAAAGTCTGTCCGCAATTTCTAACTGGAGAGAGATCCCTACTTCTGGAAGACATCATAGATCGGCAGCTTCTGTTGATCTGCGAAAGCCTTTGTGGTGAACAGGATCGTTTTCTTTTCCTCGTTGACGCTGATCACCATCGTCTGGCCGGGTTTTTGAGGATCCTGATAGTTTTTGAGGATGTTGGCGATCGCTTCTTGAGCTGTCATTTTATCGCCCTTGAAGTTCTGAGTCATGTTCTTGGTGAAACCGCCCCCCTTGAGCGCATCGCCATCGATGTCGATCGTGGTCTTCATTTCACCAGCAATGAACGAAACCGCATCCTGCAGTGGCGTGCGGCGGAAGTCGATATCCATTTTCATTTTCATGCGGTCGGCAATCAGCTCTGGCACTTTGACTTCATCCGCCGATGGTTTCTTGATTCGTTCCTTGGTGAAATCGGTCCGAGTCGATTCGTCCCAGGCGAGCAAGGTCCCTAACGCCAGATTGGGAGCACCGCGTTCAGGCAGCGCTGTAATGACTTGCACATGACGCGGACCATGTTTGAAGTTTGAAGCCATCGCAAATGCTTCACTCATCTTCGGCAATCGCCCGATGACTTTGCGTTTGCCTACTTCGGGCGGATTCATCATCCGCACTGTGTCGAGTAACTCGTGCGGCAGCTTCTTCAGCTTAGCTTGTGCTTCCCGGTCCAGTGTGCTGGAAGTGACCCCTGTCACGTTGCGCAGAGTCAGGTCCGAGTAGAAGACCTTTTCGCCAAGGTGAAAACTCCACGAAGCCGATTCCACTTCGTCACCCAG
>DASYEA010000822.1:0-6496 GCA_036499265.1 Schlesneria sp.
GGACTGCACGAACCGCTGCGATGCACTATATATCCATGGACTGGGATGCAATAGTCAAAGTTAACAAGCGCACACTGCTTCCCAAAGATTGGAAGAAACAAGATCCAACGGCCTCAAATTCGGACGCCCTTGTCGAATCGACTATGCAAGGTCGCTTTGTCTCAGACGGCGAACGATGGCGACTTACAGAGGAGGGCTCAAAATGGGACAATACGCTCGGGAAATTCGTCAACAAGAAAGTTGAATGGCTACAAACGGGAAATAGCTACTTAACTTTAGATGACAAAGACATCGATCCAGACGAAGAACCGGATTATGGATACGTTCATGAGCCCGACAAAGGGAATCATCTCCCCTCTGCCCCGGCAATGTCGCCATACTTCCTGTTAATGAATCCATTTCATCCTCGATTTGGACAACTCTCGTCGGAACGATTCGATGTTGCTTCGACCGCGTTACAAGAGTCCTGGAACAATCACGAGTGCCTTGTACTTTCGTTTCAAAATCGCACGGAGGGCTACACAACCCGTGTTTGGCTCGCACATGATCTTGAGTGGCTCCCCGTTCGATGCGTGGTTGGAGAGCGCGTTGAAATCGAATTTCGCTATGGCCTATCTCAAGAACAATCTTCAATCCCGGCAGAGTGGACAATCACAATTCGGTCTCCAGATTTGGCGTCTGTGGATAGGTCGACCGTAGCTCAAGTAAAGCGATGGGATATATTGCGTGAAATTGCCGATGCTGAATTCGACTTGCGTTTTCCCCCCGGCACCATTGTCTGGGATTATCAAAACAAGGTCGACGATGTCCCATCCAACTATCTGATTCGCGCGGACGGTAGTCACCGTCCGATCACACAAAAAGAGAGGGCCGAAAAAGTCCGACTTTCGACTTTGATGACGTCTGTGCCGGATGTGGATGATCTGCGGAAGCCTTCTAGCAATCTCGGCAAACTTCTGATTGCCAATATTGTGGTGCTGTTCTTGGCGATTGGCGCTCTCGTATGGAGAGTCAAGTCACGACAGCGGGGCAGAGAACCAAACGTTTGATTGGAGGATATCTTGTTCAGTTTTCGCTTACTGTCTTCAGGCTTTGCAATTGGGCTTCTCGCATTGTGTGCTTCGCATGCAGTTGGCCAAGGTTGCAGTGATAACAACTGTCAATCAGCGTTGTGTTTCGAATTTGGTCTACGATATTATAAACCAGAGAACGACTGCAAACGCGACTGGTGGGACACTGTCAACAACGCAAAAGCATGCCGCGAGGCCGCTTCGATCCCTGTTGATTTGGACGAGATACAGACTGCAACTTGTGGGGGCACCGGATCTTGCAGCGGTCGAAATTTCTGTACTGGATGTTCCGCGACCGTCATTAATATGAATGTTGGAACCATTGATTGCTGCAGTGGTTGTGTTAACTATCCCAACTAATGCTTTCAGCGTGCCATAGGACGATCCAGTGGCACGCCCATTATTCTTCCACTGAGGGCATCGCCAATTAAGGCTCACGCCAGACGTTGGACGAATGGTTCTGAGAAAGGAAAGGTATTCATCAGGCATCTCCAGGCCAGCACATCCAAAATGGCTGGCGGATGTGGATGTCATCCTGCCAAGTGCGGAACAGTCAGTCGGCCTGCTGCTTGTAGTCGTCAATCAGTTTGCGGATTTCGTCGAGTTCTGCGGCGGACGGTTTCGATTGCTCGAGCAATCGAGCAACAAGGGCACTGGCCGAGCCTTCGAAGACTCGATCGAGAACGCTGCCCAGGATCTTTCCTTCGGTCTGATTGGGCAGCGTCTTGGCGGTATAGCGGAACGCTCGCCCTTCCGGTTTGCGTGTGACCAGCTTCTTGTCGGTCATCACGTTCAACAGACTCATCACGGACGTATAAGCCCGCTCTTTCGGGAGTGCGTCCATGACTTCCCGTACGGTCGCAGGACCGCGATCCCACAGGATTCGCAGCACTTCAAGCTCGCCTGGAGTCGGATGCGGGTGTGCTGGTCGCGCCATTGGTCTTTGCCTCTCGACACGGATCTTTCGTCTTGGTGCCTGTTCAGTACTGCCAATTCCGTGGGTGCCACTCGAAGTCTACTGGTTAGACAGTAGATGTCAACTGCAAAACCAGTAGATGTGAATTCCGGCACGCATCGCCTGAATCTGGTGACCTCCGGATCCACGAGGCTGAATTGAGGAAGAGCACGACCTTGTCGAGGACTCCAAAATCGTGGCACCCTGAGGTTTCTGCTCCTCAGTTCAACTGACCACCAAATAACGACTGCACCCAGATGTCCTTGAGAAAGTGTGAATCGCTCGATCATGCGAGTGCGCGTCGGTATGCTGGGTGGTGCGACTCGCAAACGTCCGACCATCGCGGACGTGATCAAAAGCAAGCTTGGGAGTGATTTTCATGCGTCTGTTTTTGTCAAAGTGCAACGGAGTTGTCTTGAACACGCGGACCCATGGGGGGGCCAGGGTCACCTCAGGCGAGACCTTCCGAAGAGCATCGCATCTTTCGTGCATCGGACTTTGTTCCGTCTTCATGCTGATCGCTGGCATGTCAGTTACGCGTCACGTGTACGGCGAAGAGTCGAGCCTGACCAAGGCCACGGATGAAACCAAGGACTCGGCATCTGCATTTTGGGAGGAAGGGGCAACTGTTCAGGGTCGCGTGCTTGATCACCGCAATCAGCCCGTCGCGAATGCGGAGGTGCTGTTGCTGGGCAGGGAACGCATCATCGTCGAGTCGGAGAGACGGACATGGTTCGTGCCCGAGCGAGACTTGTCGAAACCTTTGTCGACGCGGACTGACAAAGATGGCCGCTTCAGCATCACGCGGGAACAGGGGACCGCAGATCGCTTGGCGGTGATTGCCCAAGATCCGTTGCTCTGGGTTGTCCCGCGCAGCGGATTGTCGTCAGGTCAGGATGTCGAGATCACGTTGCCAGAGGCGGGTAGTCTGGCTGTTCAGTGTGACTTGCCGGGCAAACCGGCCAAGCAGTCGGTGATGATCGATCTCAAGACATTCGACGGGATCACGTTCAATAGGGACTCATTGCGATTTCACTCCGCGACATCCTCGCTGGTGAATCCTGGGGAAACGGTGTTTAAGCACCTGCCGCCTGCGGAATACGCCGTGCAACGCAATCAAGATACGAAAACGGGCTCCAATACCACGCTGATGATGGGTGCGGACCGACGGATCGTGAAGATCGAGTCTGCGAAGCAAGCCAGCGTCACGATTGATCGAAGCATCGGGAAGCCGCTTTCTGGTCAGGTGCTGGGCTTGGAGAACGCTGAGTTGCGCTATGCCTATCTGACCATTTCCGGTTTTGGCCCAGAGGAAGTCTTCGGGGCCAATGGCAAAAAGAGCAGGATGCTTGTTGCGTTCGACGTGATTCCCATCACCAGCGACGGTCATTTCACGACGGATCCCATTCCGCCGGGTGAATATATGACGAACCTGTTCGCCGTTCTCGAATCGACACCACAACTCTCTTCGCAGAGCTCCGACTTTTCCGGGGAATCCAGGTTTTCGATTCCCGAGCAGGGCAACCACCCCAAGGTGGAGATCATTGCCAAAGCGGAGGCCCCGCTAGACTTGGCCGATGTGACGGACCTTCGGCTGCGAGTCGTCGGTGAAGACGGAAAGCCGATACCGAAATTTGAGGCGATGGTTCATACGGCGAATGCGGGATATGGACGGTGGGTCGGTGGTCGTGACGGACTGGTTTTCCTGGGAGGTGCCACTGAGTATCGCGATGCGGCCCTGGAAATCCTGGTGCGAGCGAATGGCTATTCGCCAATCATCGCCCGGTTCGCCACCAAAGAACGCGACAAGCTGACCAAGGGGGAAGCGACCGTCACGTTGCGACGCGGGCAGAAGGTCCAATTGCAATTTCATCTTCCTGAAGGGATGACGTGGCCGAAAGGGGCCGTGCCCGAAGCATACTTCGACGACTTACAGTCGCGGGTGCGTATGATGCGGCAGCCAGTGAATCGCCGACCTGAACTCGTGTCGGATTTCAATATGTTGAACCTGCACGAGTCTGGCGAAGGGGAATTTGAGTTCTGGCTTGCCAACGAGACGCCGCAGTTTCACGTGGCCATCCATGTCCCCGGTTTTCTGCGATGTTTCGAATCGGGCCCGTTCACTCTGGCGGATGTGAAGGATGGGAAATTGGAGATCGACGTTCCACGTCCGGCGACGCTGGATGCCTCTTTCGGGCCGGGCGACCATGCGGACTCCGCGGCACCGTTCAAGAGCGTTTCGCTGGATGTCATGCGGAAGCTTCAGGGGGACAGTTACCTGGAGGTCGCAACCCAAGCGAGCCCTTCAGTGACTCCCAGTCTCAAACTCAACGACCTTGCACCCGGCGAATACATGATCAGCGTGCGCACTCAGCCGGAGGAGGGGCATCAGAACGTGGCCGGGACCACCATTAATCTGGGAAGGTATTTCGATCGCCAGACATTGACCCTGAAGGCTGGCCAATCCGAACGCATGGCGTTGCGTGCGGCACCATTCGATTCCAACGCGTTTAAGGGGTCGCGGAACGCCATCGTTCGCATTCGCACAACGGAGGGGGAACCCGCGAAAGGCCGCAACGCTTCGATTACGTACTACGACGGTCACTACGGATCGCTCGACGTGTTCTCGGGGATTGTTCCGGCATCGGGCGACATCGAGCTTAAGGGGATTACTGACAAGGCGGTGTCATCGACCGCCCAGCGTTCCTACGTTGTGACTGTCGACGGCAAGCGGCTGGGTGCGTTTGGTTTCACGAATGAATCGCCAACGCAGGAGTTCGAGTTTGTTCTGACTCCTGACGTGGGAGACGTGGCTCCCGACTTGAGGCTGACGAATCTGGCGACGGGAGAGGAGCTTTTACTGAGCAGCTACCGCGGTCAGGTCGTGTTTCTGGAGTTCTGGGCCACATGGTGCGGTCCATGCCAGCAACCCATGGCAAAGCTGAATGCCATCTGCAGCGAACCACTTGCGGCTTGGAAGGATCGCGTGGCGATTGTTCCTGTCGCGATCAACTCGGATGCAGCAAAAGTCAAAGCGCATGTGCAGCAGCGCGGCTGGACGGCATTGAATCCATTCTGGGCGGGCGAGAGCGAGGCCGGCGATTTTGATACTCCCGCCGCTCGCGCGTTTGTCGTCTCCGGCATCCCGACGGCCTTGCTGATCGGCCCCGAAGGACGGATCCTGTGGCGGGGTCATCCGATGGATGCTTCTGAGGGCAAAGACCTCAAATCGCGAATTGACGACGCGTTGAAGTGAATCCGATTGCAGTTGTTCAAGGGGTCTCGAGCATCGCGCTAGAATAGAAAAGCTGAAACGATATGAACCGATCACATGTTGATGCAGCGATTCGGATTCGACTGTGCGCAGCCGTAGCGATATTCCTCGCCTGCAGTTCGGCAGGGTCGGCACAAACTTCTACTGAGAAGCACCCTGTCCCTGCCGCCGCGCGACAGACAGAAATCAAGAAGCTGCTGGACGAAACCTATGAGCTTAGGAAAGCCACCAGCCAAGCCAAGAAAGAGGAGGCGATAGCGACTTTGATGGAAGCCGCTGAGGGAGGCGAGCTTTCCCAAGACGAGACTTATGTCGTCCTGATCGTCGTGCTCAATCTGACAAAAGATGCTGGCAAATTTGAATCGTTTATGGATGCCGTGGGGCTGCTTGCGAAGACTTATGAGGGTAATCCATCGCAAATCACAGAGAAGTATCTCTCTGAATTCCTGCGTGACTGCAAGAATAACGAGTCGCTGAAATCTGCAAATCGCAGAGGGACTGGCGGTTGCTCGCGCGGCCGCAGCGGAAAATCGGCTTGCGGACGCGACAGCATTGCTTGGCGTGACCGAATCGGCGAATCGACGCCTGCCCGGCAACGCCGCGACCAAGCAGACGATCACGGAAGCACGTAAGTGGATCGTCAACCGCGAAGGCGCCTGGAAGTCATTTCAGAAGGCCACCGCGACCCTGCAGAAGATGCCTGATGATCCGGAAGCCAACTGGACGGTCGGAAGGTGGCAGGCCGTCGTCGAAAATAATTGGACCGTCGCACTGCCACTGCTCGCCAAAGGGAGCAATGCGCAGTGGAAAGCATTGAGCGAGTTGGAAATGAGGACATCGTCCGACAACGCGGCACAGATTGCCGTCGCGGATGGTTGGTGGGACCTTGCGCAAAACGACACTTCCGACGCGAAGGTCAATCTATCGAAGCATGCTGGCGATTGGTATTCGCGAGCTTTGCCAGGAACGACCGCTCTGCAAAAGCTGCGTATCGAGAAGCGACTTAGCGAAATTGGCGATGTTGCTCCGGCCGGCAGCTTGATGACAGAGTTGAAGCCAGCAGTCTCTTATGAAGAACCCGTGGATATCACCCCTCATCGTCCGTCATATCTTTTGGGGGGTAAAAAATCAACGAAGCGTTGCGCCCGGTCCGAACGCGTGCCATGCCAAGACCAAGTCATTGAGTCGTTGCATGCC
>DASYEA010000823.1:0-5989 GCA_036499265.1 Schlesneria sp.
CGTTTGATGTCTCTCTATCGCCCAAATCAGGTGAATCGGCGGAGCGGGACTCGCTAACACCCAACCCGAGAATCACCAATAGCAGTGGTAGAAATCGGCAGCGAATTTCGAGCATCTCGATAGTCCGTTTCAAAAGCCAAAATAGCGAGAGGAACAATTGTTCTGATCGAAAGACAAGGGGCGCGACACACGGATACCAGAATCGATCTTCTTACGAAGAAAATATGCAACCACCCGCATCATGTGGCCGGTGACCGACAAGAACTGACGGCCCAAGAACTTGCTGAGTCGACTCACCGCTGTCTGATTAAGACAAAATCGTACAATTGCGATTATCGCCTGTCTACTTATTCTTCTTTGGGTACTGACCAGCTAATTTGGTGAGGGTGCCACGATTTTGGAGTAGAGAGATTATACACAACTGTCATGGCGGAGGAGCAAGATCGGGAATTTGTCTTCAGGCCCGAAGGGCCGGCAGTTCCGTTCCCAGAACACGCTCGCGCCCAAATCAGATTGCGGCGCGATTGCACGAGACCCCTGAAGCGTCAGCCGAGGTGCCGCGACTTCTTTTGTTGAGGCGCATTGAAGTCAATCGGCCGTGCCACTGGTTGGCCGTCTTCGGACAACCAGTGCAATTCCAAGACGACGCCCAAGAAGTCGCTTTCGCCTCTTCACATCTGTTGCTCACTTCGTCCGCGGTTGCGCATTAATTTCTTGTGGGATAACACTAACGAGTAGGAACTTCGACGGTCGGCCTGAGTAGGGCACTGGTTGTCCGAAGCGGCCAACCAGTGGCACGGCGGAATGACTTCGAAGGGTTTAGAAACCGTGCCACCCCGCCACCCGAAATGATTTTTTCGCAAGCAGAATCGCGCACGTTCATTTAGCGGAGATCGCTTCCCGCTTCCGTGGCTTCGGAAGAAGCAGGCAGGCGGATAGAGCGAGCAACGGGAGAGCGAGTACCCAATGCTGGCCAGCGACAGTACGAGAATTAAGAGTCCATTTGGGCTTCGTCTTAGTCGAAGCATGGCTCGCGTCAATCTTACTCCCTGTTTCCCAACCAAATGGCAGACCCTCATTCACCATCACATCGCGCCAAATAATAAACCGACCGTTTTCGTGGTGAAAGAATAACGCCAACCTGTTGATCCGGATGAATGCACTTTCGTCTTGAATGCAGCTTCGCACCCAACTGATCGTCACCACGCACGTCATCACGAGCATCACACACCCAATTTTCCGCCGCCAGCCTCGAAAGATCTCACGCATTACGTTTGCTCGCTGATGGGATGCGCTTCCGCGGCTTCCCAGCAAACAGGTTGATAGAGAGCGAAGTCAGCAGCAAGATGATTGGCCAGGCCGACTCCAAGCGATCACCGACAATGGTACTGTGATACCGGGTGCCACATAGAACGCACGCCATCACGAGCGTGACTACTCCCGCCTTTTGTCGCCAACCATGGAAGAATTCGTGCATTGCGGTAGGTTATTTCAAGCCAAATATTTCATTCAACCAGTGATCCAGATTTCGCCAGGAGAACGCAGTATATCCACCACACTGCTGTTTAGGTTTTGAGACAACACCGAGTCGAACCACTCGGGCGACGTCCTTCTTTTGCCGTGGCTCTGGAAGCAAGAATTGAGAGATTTCGTGTTTTCCTCTTGAAGGCCTGAATGGCATCTTTGGAATTGCAGCGACGGGGAATGGAAGATCACCAATCCAATCAAGAATCTCAAAGGCCGCAAAGCGTCCACCCTGATCGGCGTGATGCCCAACCACTCGTAGCAGTGTCCATTTCTCGGATGGTAATTGAAGTCCGACCACTTCACCAACCGACCATTTATTCGCTTCTTTGATATTCTTCGCGACGCGCTTCGGGGTTGGCGGCGGCGACATCAGTTGCAGTCGCAGTTTCGCGAGCACAGCCGAACGCTTCTTGCGTTCATTGGGCAGATCCCAACGTTCCAAATCTTGCCCAGAGTCGATCACTCGAAGGGCCTCGCGCTTGGTTCTTGCATCGAGCCGCCCTAGCTTGCATTGAATCGCCGCCAGAGCGATCCAAAAGACTGGCATCTCGTCACTATCCTTAAGCGCTGATTTATATCGTTTGACAAGGCGATCAACTGACTGAGTGGAAGTCAGCCCTTCTCCAACGAGATCGCGAAATTCGCCTTTTAGATCCGCCGCGAAATCGTCTGAGAAGACCGCAACGCCCCACGTACCCATAGGAACCTCCCAGAGCCGTCACACGGAAACGCAATGCTCACATTGATGCTCTGGGATCATCCCTCGAAGTAGTTGCGGTGGCAAGGAGTACCTTCGTATTCATCAGTTGTTTCACGACGTCTCGATAAGCATCACAAGCCATCAATGAGGGGTGCCACGATTTTGGAGTCTTCGACAAGGTCGTGCTCTTCGGGCTTTCAAATTCGTGGATCCGATGGCAACGAATCTCGGTCGATAGGGAACGGTCCTGTCGTTCCTGCGAACTGCCCGGCATTTGACCAATGCCAGTCGATCGTACGAAGACACAGGCCACGGCGGACTGGGTTCAGATGAATGTAGTCGATGGCGGCCCAGATCGTCCCGTAGTTGTCCAGGTTGCGGTCATACCCCGGCCCCGATTGCCAGAATTGCAATTCTCCGTCGGATGCTTCAATGGCTCGTGGATTGTTCTCCCTCAGATAGTTCCCGGCTCGTTTTCCAACCGAGGTCCTCACCGTGTGCAATAGTTTCACTCAGTCCGTCTCTGAAGGCCGGGTCACAAGTCCCAAAGTCAATCAGCCGCGCCACCCCGCCACGGCAATCGTTGGACTGCTGACATCCTTCGACACACCTACATCTGCTTGCGCTCAATAGTCGCCGACCACTTCGGCGCCGCTGATAGTCAACAATCCTACGACGGCGACGGCGTCCATGTTTTCGTTGAGGGCTCGCACCGATCCGTCGACTAGCAGCACGTGAGCGATCCCGCTATGGAAGCTAAAGAGCTGCCGGACGTTGTTGCAGTTGATCATGCAATTGCCGTGGTTGGTGGAATTCGTTTGCGCGCTTCCATCTCTGGTATACGAAAGGTAGGAAAACACATTCGGATCAGGCCACCCACATAGGCAGGCGGCAATCGAACCCGATTTGATCTTGTTGGAGCGATACTGGCTGGGCCGGCCAGCAGTCTCGGTGAGCAGGATTGTATTGCTGGTCCCATCGAGTACGTCTCGAATTTTCCGTTGCGCGTTACCGCCGACGAAGATCGTATCCGTTACGGTGGGTGGGGTCATAAAGTATTGGATATTGGCTGTGACGCCTTGGGGGCCCATGTAATCAGAAATGGCAGACGGCCAACCATTGGTTGCTTCGGGGCTGCCCGCTGGCGCAGTCGTCTTCGACGCGAGAAATGTCGTATTCTTCCTTCCTGCTTCAGGCACGCTGGGGCAGATATGGAACGGTAACGTGATTTGGACCGCCTTCGAATTGTTGTAATGCGCGTAGCTGACCGTGTAGTCGTAGATATTGGCCAGTGGATTGTTATCCATGTATGGCAAAATCTGAGCACCCCAGTAATGCGGGCCGGGGCTCGTCACCGAATTCGGAAAGAATCCATAGCTGGATTCGAAATTGTGAAATCCCAAGCCGAGTTGATGAAGATTGTTTTTGCACTGCGTACGCCGCGCTGCTTCGCGTGCTTGCTGAACGGCGGGCAGGAGGAGCGCAATCAGGACCGCGATGATGGCAATGACGACGAGCAACTCAATCAGGGTAAATCCCGCGCGTGGGAACCTGTCGGAAAACGAATACGGCCGAGGAAAGGCTGAGCGTCTGACTTTCATGGGTGTGAACTTTCGTAAAGTGAAGATCGTACGAAAGCATTGCTGAGACCCGTTGAGAGCTCCTCGAAAACCGAGGGCGACCGCTTGCGTCATGGCTAGCTAGAGCGAAGACATTGTCGACTTAGTCTGGAGATTCTGTCGAATCTTCGGAGTTGCGTGACGGAGATTTTGTGGAGGCAGAAGCAGACGTTGAGGGCAGGGTCGGAGGGCGATGTCGCAGACGCGGTTCGGTCAACGATTCCAGAAACGCCTCCAGGTCTTCCAAGTCCTGAGTGTTCAATCCGAGCGGTCGCAGATGCGGCGATTTCGTGGGGAATCGGGCATCGCCTTTTTGATCTTCTTTGGGCACGAGGGTTGGCATGCCAGAGTTGTACATTCGTAGCACGGCCGCCAGTTCAAACAGTCCATTGTGCATGTACGGGCGAGTGTGACTGATGTTACGCAACGAAGGGGTGCGGAATCCGCCCGCGTCCCGAGTTTCATTGGTCACACCATATCGTCCGAGGTCCTCCAGCTTCCGGCCATAATAGCTCAGGCCGATATCGTGAAACCGGCCATCTGACAGCAGCGGGCCGTTATGACAGTTCATGCAGCGGCCGCTCGTGCGGAAGACATCCAATCCACGAACCGCGGAATCGGACAATGCCTCGTGTTTCCCCTTGAGAAAACCATCGAAGCTGCTGCGACCGCCGACGATCGCGCGTTCGAAGCACGCTAGCGCCTGCGCGATGCGCGGTATCGTGATTTTGTCATCTCCGAACACTGCCGCGAATTGTTCTTGATAGCCTTGAGAAGCCGACACGTGTTCGCGGATTAAATCTTCCGAGCAATCCATTTCTTGAGCGTTGGTCAATACTTTTTCCGCTTGGTCTTCGAGCGAATGGGCTCGCCCATCCCAGAAGAAATGCGTCATCAAACCCACGTTCATGATCGACGGAGCGTTCCGCTTCAGTTCCTGCCGATCCAGGCCAAACGAGACTGTGCGACCGTCGGTCCACCCCAAATCGGGATCGTGACACGAAGCGCACGCCATTTGGCCGGAACGGGATAATCGGGGATCGAAGAATAGTTGCTGGCCCAACTTCGCCTTGGCCGCGCTAAATGCATTCCCCTCAGGATGAACAACGGTGGGCAATAACCCGAGTTCCTTCCAACTGACTTCAGGGTCGACTGTTGGAGCAGGCCACTCCGCAGGCGCACGTTCATAAGCGTCTCGAAGTTGCTTTGTTCGCTCGGCAAGTTGCTGGGGCATATCAACAGGTCGCGGCTGAATTCGTTCGAAGAATCCCGCTCGGCCGGTGATTCTTCGAGTGCCTGCTTTCGCCTCTCGTTGAACCACAGCCTCCGCATCGGCCGGAGCCAAATTCAGATCGTTTTGGCTCGCAGGTACGTCCTGCGCCATCCCAATCCGCCCCAAAGCTGTGAAACCAACAACCAGCAAAGCCCCTAAAACCAAGACCCCTCGCAGGGATCTTCCGACAGACAGCATCTTGATAGTTCCTTTCGAAAATCGCTGGGCCATCATAGGCCTCCTCGGTTTTACCGTCAACAAAAAGTCGCGCCGGGTGCACATGCTTTGGTCTTCATGGCCCCCCTGATCCTCGCACCCCACCTTGATATGGAATCGCAAGCATTAAAATAAGGGGTGCGATGATCTTGGAGTCCTCGACGGAGTCCTCGACAAGGTCGTGATGCCTTTGATTTTCAGTATCCACATCCGGCCCACTTTGAGACAAAGATCCCTCCAGACAAAAACTCATCTTGACTATCAATGTCCGCTTGGCACAATCATCTCGTTAATTGAATGAATGTCCCTCGTGGACCGTAACCAACGGCCACACCCATCGACTGCCCCGATTTTTCGGGCGGTCAATCGGTGTGGCCGTTTTTTTTGTTTTCTGCCTCGAAACTGGTGACTGGAGAACCCCATGGCCCGCCCATTACGTCGACCGGTAAAACTGTCCGAGATGTTTCCGGACGCCCGACTGCAGGAAGTCACCGACTTGCTGGGGCCCGACAATCCGAACCTCCGCTCGTTGAAAGAGATGGTCGCCGAAGAACGGTACCGCGAACGACATCGAGCTGAGTTGGACAAAGAGGGTGGCTGGGGTCGACCAACGGGAGCCCCCAGTGATGCGCTGTCCGACTCCATTTCTGGGGG
>DASYEA010000824.1:0-3504 GCA_036499265.1 Schlesneria sp.
ATCGAAGCTCTGGAACGCTATCACCATTTCTACGGCGATTCGTTCAAAGTGGAATGCCCGACCGGATCAGGACAGTGGATGACGCTGCAACAGGTCGCCCACGAACTCAGCCAGCGCCTCAGCACGTTGTTCCTGCCCGACGGGCAAGGCCAGCGCCCTTGCCACGGTGGCGACGAACGATTCGCCTCCGATCCGCACTGGCGAGACCTGGTGCTGTTCTATGAGTACTTTCATGGCGACACAGGACGCGGGATGGGAGCCAGCCATCAAACGGGCTGGACTGCACTGGTTACACGTCTCTTGGGTGCCCAATGCTCCTCAGGGCATCAACCGAGGATTACCGCAACACCGAGTGAAATCGCCTCGACACTCACCAAATGAACGAGAGCCGTAGCCGTAGGTTATGCTTCAGCATATCGTCTTTGGTGAAGCACTGGCGGTTTGGAGACGAGCAAGAAGAATTATGCTGAAGCATAACCTACGACGCTGCAGATCCTTAGAAAACAAACGACAGCCCGATCTTCGCGATCGCGACATCGTTGCGGCCTTCGCCCGCAACCTGCACGCTGTCCGCAACGAGATGCAGGTATTGGATCGAGGTGTTCAAGAACCATTTGCCGTACTGTTCTGGAACCGGAATCGCCACGCTGGCGGTGAGTGCGGTTGAAAAGTAACCCAACGCAGCGTTGCTGCCGTTGCTGTTGAAATAGTAGCCGTTGCCACCCAGACCCCAGTCGATGGGCAGTCCCAGGCCGACCTTGGTCTTGGCGAGTTCGAAACGCCACGTTGGTTCAAATCCCACGTTGGCGAACAACTGGCTCTGCCCCTGTTCCGGAATGAATTCGCCATAGGCGGCGACGAATGGTTTCAGGCTGAACGGCTTCAGAGCGTCGTTGCCTTCCCAGAAGTTCAATACGTCATAGCTGACTCTGGCGCCGATTTCGTGCAGCGGAGTCCGCATCAGGGGACTCATGTTATAGTAAGCGTATCTCGAATCGATCATGAAGCCGTTCCAACTGGTCACGGCTCCGAGCATTACATCCGACATGTCGGCCATGCGGTTGTTCGGGGCGAAATGGGTGCTGTTGAACAGCGACACATACGGGCGAATGATCAGGTCTTCGTTGATCGTTTTGGACGTAAAGACGTTCAAATAGGGCTGCATGATCGGGCCGTGATCGGCCTGCAGGTAGCCGCGAAAGTAATAGGACGACGCAAAGTCGACTCCGCCCGAGAACATGACGGGGAAAGAAGCGGCATCGTCTGCCGGTGGCGCTTCACAGGTTGCCAGACCCGCTGCGTCCGCCTTGCAGTATGGGCAGGCGCGAACCGGGGCCGTTTGAAAGCCGCAAACCATTGCCAGGCAAAGCCCCAGCACTATCAATCGAGACCGCATCCTCGCCTCCCCCCGGTGGCTTCGACCGCCAAGCATCCATTCTCGTTGGTTTGTATCGATAATGCGACGAGTGACACTTGAAACGAATCGATTGGCGCGGAGTAGTCATGGGATGTTGGGCGCTTGACGCGAACCAGCCAACATCAAAATGCGGTCGAGGCGGAGCCACCGCGTCGACCGCGGTATTGTTCAATCCGGTCTTCTGAGCGGGGGACGTAAGTCCCCTGACCTCATTCATCGGTGTGAGCCCTTCTGACCAAAGCGATGTCCTTAAAGTCATAATCCGACAGCGGAAGTGAAGATTTCTGAAAATGGAGAACAACGCATCCCACAACAGAAATTGACGTTGCGTCAACACGTGACAGATTCGAAGTCGTCGTGACCGCTACGGCGACCACGGAGAACACGTTTCACGACGAGCATATCCAATACAAGCGGCTAGCCAAGGCACAAAACCGTTTCACCATCGGACGCATTCCGCCCGCACGCTTGACGTTGCGAGCAAAATCGGCGACACTCCGCCCCGCCCAATGAGACGCTTTTGCAGCCTGCTGCTGGCTCTCATAACGGTGTAGAAGTTGATTTGGCCAGGTAGCTCAGTTGGTAGAGCACAGGACTGAAAATCCTGGTGTCGCCGGTTCGATCCCGGCCCTGGCCACTTAGGGTTTTTGAGTAGTTGCGGTGGTAGTGGCAGGTGGCTGAATGGCCAGACGCTGTTCGATGGTGATGCTTGATTTGGTCAGCATCCTTCTGATCTGTGCCGCGGTGTTTTCTGGCGGTGAGCTGCTCGGGGCCGACAAGGTTCCAAAGGGTGCAGCGATCTACGAAATGTTCGCCGAGTCCATCCGTCCGCAGCTCGCTCGCGCTTATGCCGAGGAAGTGAAGCGGCAGGAAAAACTGGTCGCGACTGCGAAAAAGGAACTCGCCCAGGCAAAAGGATCTTCTAGCCGTGAGGCCGCAATAGAGGCTCGGGACGAAGCGGTCAAAGCCCTCGCCGATTTGAAAGAGACCAACGATCCTCCCTTCGTCGGTTGTTGGCTGGATGACTGCCACACGCCCGGAGCCACAGCCACTCCGCCCCGAAAGTGGAACCAGAACTGGATCGGTGTGACTGATGACGTTGTCTCGGTCAACACTGTCAGCGGACCAGAGGAAGCAATCGTTTATCGCAAGAGTGCCGGTCAGTGGCTTCTGGTGAAAGGCATCTCCACCAGCGACTGGTCTGACGGCGAAAGAAAATCACTGCAGGGTAGGCAGTGGTGGATATCTGGAAAGAAATCCTATCCGACGCTCGGTGGCGGTCAGCAAGTCGTGACAGTCATCGAACCCTTCAACTTAGATTCGTATCTGAAATCGTTGGAACAAGAGTCGAAATCCCAACAAAAAGCCAAGTAAGCCCTGTCGCATTGTCGACTGTGACAATCGCGTATAACATAAAGGAATGGATGTCATGCAAGCCACGGATTTGGGACCTACTTTCGCGCACGCCCTCAAGGCGGTGCGCGACATGAACGGCCTATCTCTCCGAGCGATGGCCGAAAAGCTCGGCACCTCTGCCGCGGGCATTAAGCACTGGGAAAGTGGCGATGTTTCGCCGACTCTCCGCAAGGTCACAGAGATCGCCCAGGTGATGGAAGTGCCGGTCGACATCTTCGTCAACGACGTCGCGCTGGATGGTTTCCTCGCTGCCCGACACTTGACAGTGTAACAAGAAAATATAACACTGCCCCCGTCGAACGAACGGCGGGCCAATGTCCACGCATCCCAAGGCCAGCCCCAGTTCGATCGGGGGACTGGCCTTTTTTGTTGGCCCGAGGAAGGTCAGCTCCCCTGTGTTTCTCAAACACTCACACGGGGAATCGACGATGGCTCAAGTGACGCTAGTTCAGTGCGACTGCTGCAATGCGAGAGTGAAGGACGGCTACCCGCGGGACTGGCAAAAATGCACGGTCCAATTTAATCGCGAGGAGCAACCATTCCTCGAACTGGACTTGTGTCCGAAATGCCAGGTGAATTTAAAAGCCGCTCTGGATCAGATGGCTGGCACCGATCGCGAAACCGTCGTCGGCAAGGTCGCCCTGGAGTCGATCGCAAAAGTCGAAGAGCGT
>DASYEA010000825.1:0-1690 GCA_036499265.1 Schlesneria sp.
TCTGCCCCTTCTGAAGAAATGCCGGCCTCGGCAATGCCCCGGTCGGTCCAACTGCAAGTCATCCCGCCCTGGACGCACGCTCGCCGGGTCGCTTCGACTTCGAAGCCTTTGTCATCCTCACCGCCAGCAGCTTGCGCAGGCATCGATCGAGAGTGGCAATTTCAGTCTTCGTGAGACCGCTTTGCTCCGTCACGGACGCTACACCCCTGGCGATCTCGGCAATGCCACGATCTGCAGTCGAGAGGCCTTTGGCCGTGAGACGCACCAGTTCGGAGCGACCGTCGTCGTTCGCCGAGACGCGCAGGATGAACCCTCCTTCCTGAAGCCGGGCCACACGCTTGGTCATTGCCCCCGAGGTGACGAGCAGTGCCCGGAACAGATCGGTCGGGCGCAACTCGTAGGGCTTGCCTGATCGTCGCAGGGCCAGAAGCACATAAAGGTCGCCGCTATGCAGGCCAACGGTTTTCGAGATCGCCTGCACTCTCATCTCATGCAGTTGATTGACCCGCTCCAGACGTAGCAAGGTGCAGGCCATGGCCATGTCGAGATCCGGGCGCTGCGCCAGCCACGCGGATTCGATGTCGTCCAACGTGTCGGCCGTCGTCGGTTCTGCAGTACCGGCCCTGGTGCCGCGTTCAGCGTTCTTCTTCATGCTCTCCATCCCTCACCGCCAGCCGGCGATATCTCATCCTTGATAGCATCCGCCTGGCAATTTGGCACCCGCCAAGGGTTGCCAGGTTCGACAGTGGATCAAGGTCCGATCAGGAAAGCGCCGGCCGGGACAATGTGCAGCTTGACAAAGCATTTATCTTCCCAGGAAGATTATGACCAAGAAGATTTATGAATGGGGGAGAACACAATGAAACCTGGCGCGATATTCATCCTCGCTGCGGTATTCACCGTCGCGGTATCCGCGGCAAGAGCGGCCGAAAACGAACTCATTCTTGGGCAAACGATGCCGTATAGCGGTCCTGCCTCGGCGTTGAGCGCGGTCGGAAAGGTTCAAACGCGCTATTTCAAGATGATCAACGAGGCAGGCGGGATCAACGGACGCCATATCAAGCTGATCTCTCTCGATGACGGCTACAGCCCGCCCAAGGCCGTCGAACAAACCCGAAAGCTGGTTGAACTCGAAGAGGCAGTTGCGATTTTCGGCAGCATGGGAACGGCACAGAACGCTGCGGTCCAGAAGTACCTGAATGCCCGGAAGATCCCGCAACTCTTCGTCTTTGCAGCCAGCGATCGCTTCGCCGACCCGAAGACAAGTCCCTACACGATGTCGGGCATGACACTGTTCAGCACCGAAGCTGAACTATACGCGAAGCTTGTTTCTGAAACGATACCCGGTGCTCGTGTCGCGGTGCTCTACCAGAACGACGATTACGGAAAAGAGTATCTTCAAAGCTTCAAAGCCGAACTCGGCAAGCTGGACCCTCAGGCCGAGATCGTGGCCGCAGCTCCTTATGAGGTCACGTCGCCGACGGTGGATTCTCAGGTCGTCTCGCTGGCGAACAGCAAGGCAAATGTGTTTCTGAACGCATCGACGGGCAAGTTTACATCCCAGGCAATCCGGAAGGCGGGAGAACTTGGCTGGAAAGCGCAGCAATTCCTGCCGATCGGCAGCAACTTCGTTGCCACGATCATCAAGCCCGCGGGAGTGGAATATGCGAAAGGTGCGATTTCAGCAACA
>DASYEA010000826.1:0-2696 GCA_036499265.1 Schlesneria sp.
CCGAGATCGGGCGCGAATTGGGCTTGCCACATCAACTGATTTCAAGGCATGTTCGGCGCGGGGTCAAGCAGTTGCGGCAGTTTTTCCAAGATGAGATTCAACGATGAGTGACATAATCGACGACACCGGCGGAGTTGCTTACCGCGTCATCGCCAGCCCCGGCGAGAACGCATCACTGCCCTCATGCGCCGGCAATGCCGCCATCGTCTCGGCTCAGATCTTCGTCGCCAACAGCCGAGGTGATGGTCCCGTCGGCGATGCTATCGGGAACGCAGCGATCGACGGCGATCGACTGATTATCCCCGGCGAGGTCACGCGCGATCGATCGCTGGAGATGCTGTTCATGCGCGTGGAGACCGACCGTGGTGGAGTCGCACTGAAAGTTATCATTGATGTGCACTGAGCAAACGTGTCAGGTGCGAATTGCCACCATTTTTCAAAGGGACATAACGATGAGCGAGATCTTTAAAGACGCGTCCATTCGCCGCGGTGATGCTTATTCGACTGTGCTGCAATCAGTGTTGCGAACGCTGGCCACGGCCGACACTGACGCGATGCTGCAATTGATCTCAACCCGCGTGCCATGCAGTGAAGGTATGGTGAACCATCCGACAATCCAGGCTGGAGTAGACGCCAGCAGCCAGACCGGCTATGCCGTCGGCTTCCTTGGCGTGCTCAACGGCATCTTGCTGGATCTGGCAAAGGTGCTGAATGCTAAGCCGCAGGTCGTGTGCGCGAGATACGAAACTGCGTACTCACACGGTGCGGCCTTGCAGTTCCGCGCGGCGGATTATGAGCCGCCACAAAGTTCTGTTGAGTACGAGTGGAAGGCGCTGAGCGACGCCTTCGCTCGCATCACGTCGACGATGGCGATTGCCGCTTCTTCGCCTGGTCAACTCGCGAACGATATTGCCGCCGTCAAATCCGGTCTCGAAAGCGCTGCAGCGAAATTCAGTGCAGCATGATCACCGCCGTTGCTCTGTTCATTGCTGGCCTGTTGTTCTCATGCGGTGGCGGAAGCGGCAACTACAACGGACCGCCACCGCCTGAGACGCCAGAGCAACGAGAGTGGCGACGATCACGCATGAGCCCAGCACCGCCAAAGCATTGAAAGGTACTACTTTACGATTTGACTTCGGACACCCAGCACACGCAGCCGACTATCTCAACTGCCTTACCCACCCGGATCGCGACCAGATGAACGACTCCGCAACGAATTACAGCAGCATTGATCCGCGATGGCAGGGAACGTTCGATCTGTATCGTCCTTGGATGCTGCTGAACATCCCGCGAGAGATCCTCGAGGCCGACGAGCCATCCACCTTTGACCAATACCGCGAGCGGGTGAGTCGTGAGCGTATGAAATCTGACGAAAAACAATTGCGATACATGGTGATCGAACGGGAGCACGCGACAACGCCCACGGTCCGCGAGTTGGGCAACAGGCTTGGCATTCACCCCAAGCGAGTTGTCGCCATGTGCGAGAAATGGATCCGGCAAGGCTGGTATGACTGCGGTGTGTCTGCCGATCTTGGGTGGGTGTCTGACCGTGACGCGATCCCCAGGATTTAACTGATCGATGCCCAGCCAAGAGTACATGGAACGAAAGAGCGAACGCGCCCGACAGAGCAGTCGGGATGCGTCCAAACGCGCTTCGAGCATCGGCGAATTGCATCCGGTTATGAATCCTCGCCGCCGACATCTCTGTTCGTGGAACCTTGGGCTGTGGCTTCAGACATACTACCCGCACTCGACCGGTCTGGGCCCGTTCTCGCTCGATCATTACGCGGTCTTTGACTCGATCGAACATTGCCTGTTTCATGGTGGATGGTACGCCAACGCAGTCTATCGGGAGTTTGCCAAGACGAGTGTCGCGGAAGGCGCTGCGCAGTGGGCGCTGTGCAATGGAATCAAGCGATTCGGTGCCGTGTTCGGTGCCGATGAAGATGCCGCCGCGGAGATCGTCGAGTCGATCGGCATCGAGTTCAAAGAGAACGATCTGCTATGGGAAGACTTTCCCGAAATCTGCGTCGCATTTCGGCATCTTGAAAATCGGCATCAGCGGTGCAACAGCCAGGAATTCGACGGGCGATTGACTCACATCGATTGCGTTGGTGAGCAGATCGTATTGCCGTCGATCCAGTTGTCTCGGGAGCAATCCCATGACCTTGGAATCCCGGTCGACAAGAATGGCTACACGCTGTCGAGCGGTGGTATCCTCGTTGCGAAAGGGTTGATGTGTGCCAGTCGCGGGATGAAGCACAAGCGTCCGGATGGAACGCAGCAGCGACCTGACTTCGCCATCATCGACGATCCGTTGACCGACCGAGCCGCGGACAGCCCCGCCGAGATCGCTAAGCGAATGAAGATTATTCGCAAGGCAATTATTCCACTCGCCGGCCAACGGAAAAAACTGTCAATCGTCTGCAATGGTACAACAATCACGAACGATGACGTGATGGAATGCCTGCTCGATTCGAAGATCTCACCTGGTTGGCTCGGTCGCCGGATCCCCATGCTTCAGACATTCGCCACAAATGAAAAACTGTGGGACGAATACGGCCGTTTATTGATGACATGGGACCGGGAAGCTGGCGAATCCGCTCAGATGGCTGCTCGTAAACGGGCGCTGGAGTTCTACAAAGCCAACCGTGTCGCGATGGATGAGGGGGCGAGAGCGACGTGGCATACTTGCT
>DASYEA010000827.1:0-7363 GCA_036499265.1 Schlesneria sp.
TCGGACGTAGTCGCCCAGTCATTCGATCTGGCGGGGACAATTTGTGAGAATACCGGCCGGTGGGACGATGCGAGAACCTTTCATCAACGCGCGCTCGTGAGTTGGCAAAACCAGTCTCAGTCGCCGCAACGTGACGCTGGCCTGATTCAATCGGCGCTGCGGTTAGCGTACTGCGAACGAAAGCTGGCGAACTATGAGGAGGCTGAGAGTCACTATCTGGAGGTGTTGGCTGCTTCGCCGACGGCGGAAAACCATTTCTTGGTCGCTCAGTTTTACGAAGATATGCAACAGGCTGGTCAGGCCCGCATTCACGCTCGGCAAGCGATGGTACTTGATCCGCGTCGCTATCAACGAGACGGACAGAAGCTCATCGACAAGTTGACGCTGGGTCACTTTGGATGCCTGCAGGTGTATCGAGAGGAATCGCAGCCACGCGCGTCGACAACATCAAGTCGCGTTCCCCAGAACTTGGCCGGCCCCCTGATCAAGTAGCATCTGAGCGACGTGCTGACCGAGCAATTCGGCGTCTGCCGTGGGAGCTGTGGCGCTCGCCATCCAGCGATGCGATCCATCTTGCGGCAGGATCACGGCTTCGAGTTGAATTGATCCGTCGTCTTGAGATGTCGTGGCGACGCCCAAGGGGGCATGGCAACCGGCTCGCAGTGTTCGCAGCAGGCTGCGTTCCGCGGTGGCGGCGGAAAGCGTCGCAGGATCGGTGATCGCCGCGAGGACTAACCGAACCGGCTGGTCATCCGCACGGCATTCCACACCGACGGCACCCTGACTGACGGCGGGAAACATGTGGGGGGGAGCGAGTTCGCAGGAGATTCGATCCGCCAGCCCAAGCCTAGTCAGTCCGGCAACGGCCAGAACCAGAGCGTCGTACTGACCTTCGTCGAGCTTTCGCAGTCTTGTTTCGACGTTGCCGCGAACTTCTTCGAGGATCAGGTCGCTGCGAAGATAGCGTAGTTGTGCTTGGCGGCGCGGGCTGCCTGTGCCGACGCGAGCATTTGGGGGCAGGGCACCTACAGTGGCCTCAACGGTGCTTCCTTTGGGCAGGACCAAGGCGTCTGCAGTGGCACCACGGGCAGGAGTCGCTGCCAGGACCAGGCCTGGAACGGAATCGGTCGGCAGATCCTTCAGGCTATGAACGGCAATGTCGGCTCGTCCATCGAGAACGGCGTTCTGAACTTCGCGTGTGAAGACTCCAAAGCTACCCAGATCGCGTAGCCGTTCGGTCTGATCACGATCTCCTGTGGTCGAGACGTGGACCAGTTCGACAGTGGTTTCAGGCGAGGCCTGACGGATCAGATCGGCGATATGATTCGCTTGCCAGAGCGCCAGGTTGCTGGATCGAGTGGCAATTCGAATGGTCTTAGGTGCTGGCAATGGAAACTCTTTCGTGCATTGAAGCACATCACAGATCAAGCGGCCTGGTCTCAGATACTTAGTTCGGGATTTCAAATTCGTGGCGGGCTGACAGCGACGACCGCCACGACGACGCGTTTCGCTCCGGCTCGTTTCAACGCCTTCGCAGCCGCATCGGCAGTCGCGCCGGTTGTCAGGATGTCGTCCACGAGCAGGATAGATTGCCCCTGCAGGCCGGACTTCACCACGCGAAACGCATCTTGCTGCTGCTGTCGACGCTGCACGGGTGAACTTTTGGCCTGCTTCGGAGTCCAACGAGCTTTGGCGAGAATATCGGTCGCCAGCCGTGCCTTCAACCGCGTGGCGATTTGCCGAGCCATTGTTTCAGCGGCATATTGCGATCGGACGAGTCGTTTCAGCCAATGCTGGGGCACGGGAACGATCGCATCAAAAGTTTGCTGTGACAGCCTGATCTGCTGAGCGTTGACCAGAAGATTCACCAATGTTTTGGCAAGCAGTGCGCCGGATGGGTTTTTCGCTTGCAGGCAGGCGACTCGCGTTTCATCGCGGTACAGACCCAGACGAATGACTTCGTCGAAAGCAAAGCCTTGCCCTTTGCAGACGATGCAGTGATCAATCGCGACGGTAAACGGTCCGACCGGCGCACCACAACGCAGGCAGGCGTCTGCGGTCACCGTCGTCAGTTTGTTGAGGCATCCAGAACAGAAAGCGGGATGTTGATCGGCCCCGTCAGAAATGTCGGCTTGGCACAGCAGGCAAGTCGGGGGATAGATGAACTCGACAGCGGCTCGACTCAAAGAGCGGAGCAGAGTGGGGAACGCGGATGTCTGAGTTTTCAGCATCAGTTTGTCACAGTTCGAATCGGTTCCGTGTTGTTGTGATCGACGATACTGCATTCTGTGCGGCGGTCGCAATTGGCGACGACAGTTTCTGACTGACTTCGGTAGCGTCCACAATTTGGCATTCAAACGCTATTCTCTCGGCGAGTGTTCAGTCATCGGAAGGATCGCCGAAGGAGTCGGCTGGTTAAGTCGGGGCAGTATGCGGATCATTATTGTCGGTGGAGGGCTGGCGGGGCTGGCGGCGGCCGTGGCCTTGACGGAACGCGGCTTGAATTGCGTGGTCCTGGAGTCGCGACCGCGTTTGGGGGGGCGAGCGAGTTCGTTTCTCGATCCGACTTCGGGTTCGTACATCGACAACTGCCAGCATGTTTCGCTCGGTTGCTGCACGAATTTTCGGCACTTCTGCGAAACAACGGGCCTGGCGGAATTCTTTCGTACCGAGGAGACGTTGTACTTCGTTGGGCCTTCAGGAAAGATCGATCCATTCTCTGTGAGTTCGTTGCCCGCACCGCTCCACCTGGCGGGAGCGTTTGCCCGGCTTCACTATCTCAGTTGGAAGGACAAGTTGTCGCTGGGAATGGGGCTGCGGGCCTTGGCCAAGGGGATTCGACCGGAAGAGCGTGGGCTGCCGTTTTCGGAATGGTTGAAGCGGCACAGTCAGTCGGTCAATACGATCAATCGCTTCTGGCATGTGGTGCTGGTGAGCGCGCTGAGTGAGTCGCTGGATCGCATCGATGTCGAACACGCTCGCAAGGTGTTTGTGGATACGTTTCTGGCTCATCGGGATGGCTGGCTGGTCGAGATTCCGTCGGTGCCGCTGGAGGACTTGTATGGCGGGCGGTTGACAGAGTGGCTGACTTCGCGCGGGACCGAGATTCGCATGCAAGCCACGGCGGAGACTTTGAATCTTTCGGATGATGGCATGAAATCGGTTCTGTTGAGTTCGGGCGAATCGGTTGAGGGAGACGAATTCATCATGGCGGCACCGTTTTATCGGGTGCTGTCTATGCTACCTACTTCGTTGGCGAACCATCCAAGCTTGGCGGGGGTGTCACAACTTCAGGCGGCGCCCATTTCCAGTGTACACCTTTGGTTTGATCGGCCGATTACGGATCTGCCGCATGCGGTCCTGGTCGATCGGTTGTGTCAGTGGGTCTTCAATCGGACGGCACTGGCAAATCGATCTGGTGCTGCGTCTGCCGCAGTGAATCCAGATACCGGGTACTACTATCAGATCGTGATCAGTGCCAGTCGCGAGTTGGCGGGTCAATCTAAGGAAAGCATCCTCGCGCACGTGGTCTCTGAACTGACATCGGTCTGGCCGGCCACTGCTGACGCGAAAGTATTGCATTCTCGACAGGTGACCGAGCACCGCGCCGTGTTCTCTCCGGTGCCCGGTGTGGATACACTGCGGCCCACTCAGCAGTCGCCTGTGCCGAATCTGCAACTGGCTGGCGATTGGACCCAGACGGGTTGGCCGGCGACGATGGAAGGGGCGGTCAGAAGCGGATATCTGGCGGCGGCGAACGTCTTGAAGAGACTGGGGCGCCCAGATCCTGTTGTGCGACCGGACTTGCCGGTCGCATCGCTGAGTCGTCTGTTGATGGGAATTAAACGCTAAGTAAGGTCCGATCAGGTCGGTCGATTTGCATGAGAAAACTGTTTGCCATTGCCGCGCTGCTACTCGGATTTCTCACGCTGGGAGCCGTGTGCTTTCGGTTGACCGAGGGCTGGGATTGGCGGCAGTGTTTTTACGAAGCCGTCATCATCATGACGACGGTCGGTTTGTCGGCGACGTCGCAGTCGGAACTGAACCCGTGGACGAAGCTGTTCATCATCTGCTACCTGATGGTCGGGGTGGGGATCTTCACTTATTGTGTGTCGCAACTCGGGCAGACGGTCGTCAATTTGCAGGTGCGTGGGTATTGGGAGAAGCGAGCAATGAATCATGTGATCCGAAAACTGAAAGATCACTACATCGTCTGCGGATTCGGACGCATGGGACGCACTGTCTGTCGGTATCTGCATTCGCGCAACAAGCCATTCGTCGTGATTGATGTCGATGAAAAGATTACCACTTTGTGCCGGGAAAAACATTGGCCATATATCGTGGGTGACTCGACTCACGACGAAGTCCTGCTGACCGCGGGCATCCTGGAAGCGAAAGCACTGACGACCGTTCTGCCGACTGATGCCGACAATGTTTATGTCGTGCTGTCGGCTCGATTGTTGAATGAGAAACTGCAGATTGTCGCGCGTGCGAGTGATGAGAAGGCCGTCGATAAGCTGGAGCGTGCGGGGGCGAATCGCGTGGTCAGTCCGTTCAGCAGCGGTGCGACAAAGATTGCTCGCCTGATGCTGAACCCGAGTGTCGAAGATTTTTTCGACGTGACGGATGATCACGGCAGTGAATTGGAACTGGCCGACGTGCAGATCACTGCGAAGAGCCCGTGCGTTGGCAAACGGCTGATGGATACCGATCTGCGAGAACGCGGGGTCATGGTGATCGGGATTCGGCGTGCGAACGGCGAACGGTTGATGCCACCACCCGGCACGGCCGTCATCGAAGCGGGAGATTGCTTGTTTGCGTTCGGAAGTACGCAAGCCGTCAACGACATGGTCAGTCAGAATTTCGAGGCCGAATAGCGAGCCCCGCGGTTAATGGCTCAATAAAGCACACTTGTTGCAGCGGGCAATCGCGAAGACCCAATCTCTTGGCGAGATTGGCTACCTCTCTCCCATTCCCCTGTGCCGCTCGGTAATCTGTTCACTTCTCCACCATCTTCGTCAAACTTCCATCGGGCCGTGTTTTGAATCCAATTGCTCCCCTGGTCACGTCGCATGCCGAGGGTTGGTCATCCGTCGATTCCTCACTGCGTCGCCCCGTTGAATCTCGACTTGCCACCGGCGAATTCGTCATCGCGTGGATGATCTCGGATATCGATGAACAGCGGCAGTATCGAACGACACTACTGGCCTTGACGGATCGGCGAATCATCAGCAGTGGCACTGCCGTCAACGAATGGCCGCTGTCTGATGTCGAGAAGTTGCGGACAAAAGATCGTGCCGGATTGGGAACGCTGGAGATGCTCGGCTACAGCCGGCGCCTCAGCTATTGGCACTACACGATCGCTCAAGGCCCCGCGGCGCTGGTCTTCGGCGATCGATTCGAAGATGTCAAAGGTGGTCATGCGATCCGGAAACACTTCGATGAAGAAGAGATTCCGGAAGGGGAAGAGCAGGAGGCACCGCCCAATACGATGGCGTTGTTCCGGCTGTGGCGTTTCGCCAAGCCGCATGCGTGGTGGATGTTTGTCGCGTTCGTGCTATCCCTGTCTGCGACGATTGCGGATGTCGAAACGGCAAAGATGACCAGGCCGTTGATTAATTTGCTGAACAGGTACCAGTCCGCGGAGATCGACTCGCTGTCGCCCGCGATCTTCTATTTGGGGATCATGCTCGGCGCGGCAGTCCTGGCCTGGGTTTTGGGTTGGGCGCAAGGGGCGATTCTGGCTTGGGTCAGCGAACGCGTGACCGGAGACTTGCGCAAAAAGACGTATGCTCATCTGCAGAAATTGTCGTTAGAGTATTTTGGCGGGAAGCGGACTGGCGACCTGATGTCGCGAATCAGCAATGATTCCGATCGGCTGTGCCAATTCCTGTCCGACAGCATTGTCGATTTCATGGCGAACTCGATTCTGTTGTTTGTTGTCGCCTGGGCATTGTTCCAGATGAACTGGAAATTGGCGCTCGTCACGTTGGTACCGTTTCCGTTCATCGTCTGGATGATGTACTACTCGCGCGACAAACTGCAGGTTGGTTTTCAGGCGGGAAGTCGGGCCTGGGCACACATGACCAGCGTGCTGGCAGACACGATTCCAGGGATTCGCGTCGTCAAAGCGTTTGCCCAGGAAGATCGTGAAATCGAGCGATTTCAGACGGCCAACGAAGCGGTTGTCGCGGCCAATAACCGTGTGAATTCGCTGTGGACGTTCTTCTGGCCCCTGATCACGTTCTTGAATTCACTCGGCGTGTTCGTCGTATGGGCTTACGGCGTCTGGCTGATCATGCGGCATGAACCTGGATTCGATGTCGGTGCGCTGACCGCGTTTATCTGGCTGAGCATGAAGTTTTACGGCAAGCTCGAAATGATGAGCCGCATGGTGAATGCGTCTCAACGAGCGGCGACGAGTGCTCAGCGAATCTTCGAGATCCTGGATCGCGTCAGTAACGTTCCTGAACCTGCTCGTCCGGTGATGGTCGATAAACTGCAGGGGGAATTGGAATTCCGTCATGTAGGATTTCGCTATGGGAATCGGAAGGTCATCAAAGACTTCTCGCTGAAGATTCACGCGGGAGAAATGATTGGGCTGGTCGGGCATACTGGCGCGGGAAAGAGCACGCTGATCAATCTGGTTTGCCGCTTTTTTGATGTGGCCGAAGGAGCCATTCTTGCCGACGGAATCGATATCCGCAGCTACAAAGTAGAGCAGTATCGTCGCAATGTCGGGATCGTGTTGCAGGACCCGTTCCTGTTTTACGGAACGATCGCTGAAAATATCTCGTATGGTCGACCGGACGCGACGCGCGAGGAAGTCATCAACGCGGCCAAGGCGGCTCGTGCTCATGAATTCATCCTGCAACTGGCTGATGGATACGATTCGCTGGTGGGTGAACGCGGCCAATCATTGTCGGGTGGCGAGCGACAACGAATCAGCATCGCTCGCGCTCTGCTGATCGATCCTCGAATCTTGATTCTGGATGAAGCGACTTCTGCGTTGGATTCGACGACGGAGAGGCAGATTCAGGAAGCATTGCAGAACCTGGTTCGCGGCCGAACGACGATTGCGATCGCTCACCGGTTGAGCACGCTGCGACAGGCCAATCGGATCATGGTCATCGAACGGGGTCGCCTGGTGGAAATCGGAACGCATGATGAACTGATGGAAATTGACGGAACGTATGCGGAGTTGCATCGAGCTCAGCAGGCACTGACGAAGGATATCGGGTGGTGATGCGCTCCAAGGAGATCGCTGAAATCAAGAGGGCTGACGCCCGTGAAGGCAACGCCGTGAACGATTTATCCGCTTTGAAATACGAGAGACGTGCCACTGGTTGGCCGCTTCGGACAA
>DASYEA010000828.1:0-3564 GCA_036499265.1 Schlesneria sp.
GCTTCTGAGACGCCTGTTGTGGCATGAGTCCGCAATAAACTCAAGCCTGGTCTGATGAAAGCGAAAGCATTCTTGCCAGTTTCGCACGGGTTTCCATGGTTTCAGAGCGATTCTTACCAATTCGTGAACGAAGGTTTTGAGCGGCCGCGGGGTTTCTTTATGGCAGACAGATTAGGGCTGGTCATTTCTTTGGTTTCGAATTCGAGGAACCATTGGGTGGTCGTGTCTGTCTCAATTGGACGAACTAACTGTTCTTGAGAAGCGTATCTGGCGGCAAGACTGCCATTTGCAACGATCTTTTTGAATGGATAGACTGTTGAGAGCCAATTCTGCGGCAAATAACGGTCTGTGATTCAATAGGCTGAGAAAACAATCGCGGTCCCAAACTGCGAGGAGTGCATCTTGAGCGCCAACCTTCGAGCCGATGAACCCGAAGTCTTCGAGATGGAGATCGAAAGTGCCAAGCCGAATCGGACGCTAAGTCTGGCGTTCGGTGCGAGCATCGTGTTTCACGTCGTGCTGCTCAGTTCGCTTGCATTGATCAAGTTTGCGGATCGGATCCAGGCGTTCACCACGGTGACGAGCGCAATGGATACGGTAGAGGATCCAGCGAAGTTCAAGTTTGATTCGACGATCACAGACCAACTCGGCAGTGATAGCAGCGTGGATTCGTTCTCTTCGTCGCAAGCGGCGGTCAGCCAGCTCTCCAAAGATCCTCAGCAGCGGATGGAAGAATCCATCTCGCAGAATCTGGATATCCAGACCCCCGCCGGCGAAACCATGGTTCGGCCATCCAAGACCGATGTGCTGGCTTCCGTCGCCACGTCCGGCGCGACCGAACATCCGGGTGGAGTGGAAGGGGCTGTGGATCGGTTGGCTTGGGAAATTGCGAATACCCTGCGTGAGAAGAAGGCCCTGGTGGTCTGGTTGTTCGACGTGTCACCGTCGCTGTCCGCTCGCCGCATGGCAATCGCCGACCGAGTCGAGAATGTCTACAACCAATTGAATGCCTTGAACGTGACCGCCGATAAGGCCCTGAAGAGTGCTGTCGCCGTCTATGGCGAGCGAACGAATATCCTGAGCAAAGATCCGATCGACGATCCCACGGATCTGGTGCGTCAAGTTCGCAGCATTAAGTCCGAAGCCTCGGGCAACGAAAACACATTCTCTGCTGTGACACAGGTCGCCAAGCATTTCCAGAAATATCGCACGGACATGCACCGCGAGATCATGATCATCATCGTCACCGATGAAGCTGGTTCGGACGCGCCACAATTCCTGGAAACGGCGATCGCGTCGACCAAGAAGTACGGGATGCGTTGTTACTGCGTGGGCGATGCCGCTCCCTTCGGTCGTGAAATGGTCGAAGCTCCGTTTACGATGGAAAGTGGCGAAACGGTCATTGGCGTGATGCAACGCGGGCCTGAAACGCTCTATCCCGAAGCATTGCGACTCGCCTACTGGGGAACGAACGATTATGACCTGCAAAACATGTCTTCCGGATTCGGGCCCTATGCGTTGACGCGTCTGTGTGCCGAGACAAATGGATTGTATCTGGTCGCGAACGATTCCCGCGGTAAGACATTCGATCCGCAAGTAATGCGCAACTATGCACCAGACTATCGCCCGATTCCGATGATCGATTCGGACTTCGCCAAGAACAAAGCGAAGAGCACGTTGCGCGATGTTGCTCGATTGCTGAAAGTCGAAAGCGTTCCGCTGCCTCGCTTGGACTTCCCCGCTGAGAACGACACGATTCTGCGACAGGCGATCTCGGATGCCCAGCGTCCTGCCGCCGAATTCGAGTACAAGATCAACGGTTTGAAGACCTTGCTGGAACCGGGCGAAAAGGATCGCGCCAAGATCAAGGAAGCTCGTTTGCGAGCCGGTTTCGATCTGGCCATGGGACGTGTGCTGGCGCTGCAAGCTCGCAGCTTCGGTTACAACATGATGCTGGCGGAAATGAAGAGCAGCCCGCGCAGGTTTGACAAGGCTGGCAACAACCAATGGAAACTGGTGTCATCTCGGGATATCAATTCCGGAGCGACGACGAAGAAACTGGCAAGTCGGGCTGCGGAGTATCTGAAACGCGTCGTTGACGAGCATCCGGGCACACCTTGGCAGATGTTGGCCGAACGCGAATTGGGAACCCCGATGGGCTGGGAGTGGAAAGAATCAAACTACACGCCGGCGACAGGCATGGGCGGCGGAAATCAGAAGCAAGGGCCGAAGTTTATCGAAGTGGAAGATCCCGTCACCAAAAAGAAGAAGAAGGTGATGGTCAACAACGAACCGCAACGGCGTGACATCTGAAGAACGCCGAGGATGGATCTTCGGTCTGCCGAAGATGACGATCTGATAGATACGATGCACCCCTTGCCAGATGATCTTGCAAGGGGTTTTTCGTAGCATGGATTTATGTAGCTCGATCCAAATGAGCGTACGTGTTTCGACGTAGGAGAATCATCATTTCGGGTGCCACTGATGACGGCTTTGCGTTGCCAGTGTCTTGCCGATGTGTCAAAGAGTAAACAATGCGTAGTGACGCTGAATGTCGCACAGGGTTGATCACTTGATCAAAGCGATCGCAGCGACGGGAAGACACTGGTGGCCCAGAGCGGCCACCAGTGGCACCCAAGCTGAAATCCAGAGCGAGTAGCGTTCGATCGCTGTCCTGCGGAGATTGGTGAACATGTTGAAGATCAATCGTGACAGTTTGACCACGATGACCGTCTCCGTGCTGCTGCATGTCGCTATTCTCTTCGCTCTGTCGTTCCTGGTTTTTGAAGGACCGATGGCACAGCTGCAGATGGTGCTGGACACGGTGTTCGACGCTGAGGAGCGTGCTCCTGAAGAGTTCGCCAAGGATGTCGAAGAATCGACCGTCGCGACCGAGTCGGTGAACTTCGTCACGGGCGCTACGGCAGTGGGGATGAGTACTGGGTCAACTGGCGGAGGGGGCAATGGCGGGATCGCTGTTGCTCAGCAGAGAATTGAACAGGCCGAAAGTCTGCGCGTGGCTGACGTCCGAGTGAACATGGGGGCGATGAATGTTCCTGGGTTCAACGTCATCGGCAAGGATCTGGGAACAGGACAGGTGACCGGCGAAACCGGTCGCGTCGTCGAGGGTTACGGAGCCGCGCTGGGGCAGATTACTCAGGAACTCGTCCGCCTGATGCGTGAATCCCGGGTCCATGTGGTCTGGCTGTTCGATGAATCAGACAGTATGACCGACGATCAGAAAGAGATCCGCGAGCGGTTCTATAAGGTTTACGAAGAGTTGGGATTGGTCCAAAAGCACGATACGAAATTGAAGGCATCAGACGAGGTGCTGCTGACTTCGATCATGAGTTTTGGCAAGGGGATCACCGAGCACACGCAGAAGCCAACAGCCAATTCAGACGACATCAAAGCCGCCATCGACAAGATCAAGGTGGATGAGTCGGGTTTGGAGAACACCTGTGCGGCCATCACTTCTGCCGTCGGCAAGTACGGGGCTTCGGCCAGTCGACAGAAGCGAAAGCTGATCGTGATCGTCGTCTCGGACGAATCCGGCGACGATGG
>DASYEA010000829.1:0-14208 GCA_036499265.1 Schlesneria sp.
CATCGTCACGAAGTGGAAGCGATCAGGATTTCGGCGGATCGCGACCGCAATTGATTTTGTCGCGAAAGGATTCTTGGTAATCAGCTCGCGTTCAACGGCATCGGCGAAGAACTGGCGAGCAAACCCGCACGTTCGTCGGACTGTATTCTCGGCGAGCTTTCTTGCGAGCAGATATCGACGAAAATCCGCTGCCTGTCCGCAGGTCACCGACGACAACTGAACTTCCGCGCCGAAGAACCCTACGAGATGTTTCCGAGTCCGTTTGTAAACTGTCCTGGTGCTCTCTTTGGTGTCAGCTTCTCGATTGGCAATGAACCCGTCGACGAATGCCGCCACCGTGGATGCGCGTTTCGATGTGCGAGACTCAACCAAACCAAAACTGGCCAACTTCTCGTGAAGGGAGTCGGCCAGGGTGTTAATCCATTTGGCTGTATCCATGTCGAGTGATTGTTGAGAGAGCCGGCTTGCGAGAATGCATTCTACTTTGCAAGCGATTGAATCAGCGGCTTTTTGCGGACACTTGCCCAACCCAAGTGTTTTCCGTTCGCCAACCAAATTTTCAAACTGGATTGCGCGACGGCCGTTACCTCGGTCAATTACACTCGCCATGTTCACCGGCCTTCTCTGAGATTAGTTCACGCGGATAGCGTCTTTGAATGAGTCTGTTGCATCTGGCGCTTCATCCATTCTTGGATTTCGCGGGGGCAGTAGCGAATTGATCGGCCAATTGGAACCACAGGAATCGTACCCCTTGGTGCCGAATTAGCCCAAACGGTTCGTTCACTCACATTCATCACTCGAGCGACCTGCTTCAAGTTCATCAATGGTGCGGGCGCTTCCGCTTCAAACTTGCTCCCATCCATGGGATTCTCCTTCGAGTTAAATTGCCTGGTTAGCTCCAAACGGAAATTCAGCGGCTTCTGCGAATGTTCCACACTTTCTAGCTTTGTCTTCACATCGCATCCGAATGGTTTCGTCACCAATATCATTGATTTCCAACAACTCCTTAAACAACTCCACTAGATCAGCTTTGCCATCGACAGTCTTGGCGAGTTGTGCGGCAGCCGAAGACAAATAGCCCATTGCGTAGGAAACGGCTTTCTTGGCATCGATCATCCCACGATTCAGCCGCTGAAGCGGTGCACGAGGCTTTTCTGACTGTTCTCGGATCAGTGCAACAACCGCTGCCCATTCTGGTAGCACGCCGACGCGATCTTGATGGCGACTCTTCCGGTTCGGAACAGCGTCCGTCAATTGGAAAAATGGACGATGCTCAGTTTGCACGAGGCGATCGATAATATCTGGCAAGCGCCCGAGCACATCGGTTGCCGTCCTCATTCCGACGAACTGCTGAAAGTACGCCCGACGCAATTGATACTCGATCCGTGCGGCGGCTTCTGGCATCACCCCATTCCACCGGCGATCGATCATCGCTTGCCTGTAGACAGCGGTCGTTTTCTGCAGTACTTGCTGCAATTTGTCGTATATCGTCAGCCTTGCTCCCGAGCTACCTATGGTGAAACCGGTTCTGCTACCAATCTGATCGCCGTGTGCGCTATTCTGCTGCATGGTCGACACGATCTGATGAGCATCGCAAGCGGGAAATATATGCTGCTGCAGGTCTAGCCCTGGCACATCCAAGCACAGGTCCAATCGCCGAATCCATTCATCTTGGAGCTGCCCGCCCCAATCGCGCAACCAGGCATAGATGACACCGAGAATGCGATCGAACCCATGTATCAAGCACGCTTCGCCAGGCACTTTGAGATAGAAGTTAGAAAGCTGTCTGGTTGCTTCATTTCGTGGCGACAGTCCGATCGTCACACCACACCACTCCAGCCGGAACTGTAATCGAGATCCTCGACCAGATCCCATCCCGCGTTCGTGCACGAAGATTTGACCATCTCCTAGGCTGCATGGAACTTCGCGACGGCATTCGATTGCTTGGTTTTGATAACGTTCGATTTCGTCAAACACCAATTCGGATTGCTTGCCCCACTGAATGCACCCGGCGGTTTCGTACCAGTCGACATTGAGGAATCCTTGCAGGGGAGAAGATGTGTCCGTTCGAGTGCATTGGCGAGTCTTTGAGTGCGTGATACTAGGGCACGCACTCAAGATCCCTGATTCCAGGTCGAGCACATCGGCACCGTCCGCTGCTGCGAACGGGGTCCCCGCCGCTATCGCGGCAACCCCGTTCTCAGCAGCTGTCGCCGCATTCACTTTCTTCCGACCTCGTTTTTTAGCATCCATGCTAGTCTCCCACTCGTTCTCACGTTTTGGTTTAGTCGCCGTAACAACGAATCACTCCACGTCGTCGCGGAGAATCCTTCGCTCCGTGAAGTCCATGAACAGTTTCAACTCTCCTTTTCGCTCCGCTACAGGAGTGCTCATGATTTCGTCGTGGTAGTAAGCGTGCTCTTCATCATCCAACTCTTCCGGCTTCCAGCCCACCGAACCGATCCAGATGCATCCAGGCTGGTGTTTGTTTCTCAAGAAGCCCTCCACGTCACGATGTGGTTCTCCAACATGCCCTGATTCCCCTGCCCAACGTGCCAAGAATTGCATCAACTGGTTGACACTGATCTGAGCCGAGTCTGCCAGCCGCTTGATGCGATCGAACACGTCGTTATCCAGCCGTAGCTCCATTCGGGCTTTGCTGGGAACTTCAACTGGCTTCGCTACAGCTTTTTTCTTGGCCATCGTCGCCTCCTCGTCTTTTCACTGGCAATGTACCGTCATCTGTCCGTCATGTTATCGGCATGTGCGACGGGATGCAATAGGAGGATTCAGTCTTCAGCCGGTTACGAGGCAATGCTGGCAACTGCGAGACTACGACGGATAACATCGGAGAAAACGTTGCGCTCTGAGATGCGATGCAACTGCCGCTATCCCGCTTCCGCCGCCTGGATCGCCTACCCATTCAATCGGACCTATCGCGAAAAGGCACTCTGGATCGGGCGTCGCTGGTCTGCCATCTTCGTCCGTCGCGGTTAGGGGACCCCTTACACGAGCCCTAAACGCGACGGACGAAGACGGCAGATCGGAGCCGGCAGCCTCTACGTTCGTCCATCTCAATGCGGACGGCTTCGCCGCTGGGTTCTTTTGCGAAGAGGCCCTTCCGCTCGGGTCCAAATCCGGCAGTTTAGTTGGGCGCAGCCCGCAATACTATGCGGCCGTAAGTCGGTCATCGACAGGCTCTCGACTCCCGACTACACTCAATAACACGTCGTATCCATGCAGCGACGCGCAATTCGAAGCGGCCAACACTCATTCGCGGGAAGACTCTGATATGGCACCTGATCCGGGATCGGCAATGACAGTTGCTTCATTGACTACTGCTGCAGCAGTAGCCGCGATCACAACGGCAGTAAAACGTATTATCACTGACGCCTATGAAGGCTCCAAAGGCGCAGCTCAAACGCAGCTCAAGGTGATTCTCCAAGCCCGCCGTATTAACAAATTGGTCAAGCATCTCACGTCTGTCCGGCTTGTCAAAACGATATGGCAGGTGGACCGCGAAGTGGATTTACATGAGTTTTACTACCCGACGAGTATCGCAATTGCCAACAAGACGACGCGGATCAGATCACTCGACGAACTGAGTAAATTGCAGTGTCTCGTCTTCCAGGGCATTGTAGGCCAAGGCAAATCAATGTTTCTGCGGCATCTAGCTTGCCAAGAGATTTTTCAAGGTAAGCGAGTTCCTTTGTTTGTTGAGTTGCGACGGCTTGTTGCCACGAGTGTCGTAGGTGATGCCACCGAGCCTACGCCTCTTCTCGCTGGAATACTGAGCAAACTAAAAGATCTGGGTTTTGATGCTGATGAGGACCTCTTCAACCGATTCGCGGCAAAGGGGTTGGTCGTGCTAATGCTTGATGCTTTCGACGAACTTGCGGATGACTGCATAAAGCCCGTGATCAACGAGCTCGAATCACTTCACCAACGTTATCCGAACCTTCAGGTGGTGGTCACCAGCCGTCCGGACTCGGCCGCATCGCGACTAGCAATGTTCCATGTCTATAATGTCGCCCACGTGGCGAAGGACGAAGTTGGAGCTTTCGTAGATCGGCTCGTTTCCGACGTCGATTTGCATAAACATATCATGGGTGCCGTCGAACAGGCACCGCATATACATGGAATTCTCGTCACACCTCTAATGGTGACGCTCATGGTCATAAGCTTTCGCGCACGTAATTCTTTACCCGAGTCACTCTCTGGTTTTTATGAAAATCTCGTGCCAGTGCTATTGTCGCGACACGATCAGACCAAGCCTGGGTTTACTCGGCCGAAGACTTGTAAGCTTAGTGACCATAGGATTCGTGAATTATTCGAAGCCTTGTGTTTCGTCTCGAAACGTCGGCTTCGCAACAAACCGACCATGAGCGACCGCGAGGTTCACGAATGTGCGGCTCGGGCAATCGATATCGTGAATTTTGAATGCGACGAGTCTGCCTTTGTAAAAGACATCGTCAAAGTTACGTGCTTGCTACTAGAAGATGCGGGGCTCTACTCATTCTTGCACAAAAGCGTACAGGAATTTGGAGCGGCGTCTTTCATAAAGCATCTTAGCACGCAGTCAATTACGAAAATATATAGTGAAATGCTTGATGGATTGTGGACCTATTGGAAAGTAGAGCTGGAGTTCCTGTCGGAAATTGATACATACCGCTTCGACAAGCTGTACTTGTTGAAGGACCTAGAGCGCACGCTCGGCGAATTTTGCGAAATGCCCCTCGGTAGCAAAGGAAGTGAAGTTACAGATAAAGAAGTGCGCAACATGCTTCGCAGTCTTTTCGTCGTGGAGATAACTGGCGACGAGAAGACGGCTAGGAAGCCGTTCTACTACATTTTCCCCGACAGTCGCAAATGCGGCTTCGTGTTTTACAGACACTGGCTATCGGGAGGTCTGAGCTTTTTCGTCGAGAACAGCACGATTGAATCGTACCTAGCCATTTCACCGCGACCGCCTTTGCGTGATTCACCTTACAGCAATACCATTTGCACAGTGGAAGATTTACTCGACGCTGAGCTCGACGACGACCGAACGATCAAGAAGACGAAAGGTGTTCTCAAGCAGCTTGTCGGTGATTGGAATAGCGTCATCACGCGAATAGATGGCCGAGAAAAAGGCGAAATGAAAGCATTCCAAGTTTGAGCCGTCTGTCTTAAGGCGTGACGATGCCGAACGTGCTATTGGAAGCTTGAGTTGGGGCAGAAGGCTGGTGAATCCGTGCAACGGATTCACCAGTATCTCCAAAAGCCGCTTCGCTGCTGACTGAGTGGGCGGATTGGGTAATTACGATGACCCGCCTTCTACCGAGCGCTGTTTGAGTATCGCTCCACAAGGTTGAGAATCGTTCGCCGCACTGCTATCGGCAGACCTGGCCAGCCTTCGGCGACAATTCCCAATTCGGGATGCTTGTGCAGCGCCTGTGCAGCGCTCGCCGCAGATTTCACTACTTCCTGCTGCACGTCTTGCCAAGTTTCGAGTCTTGTATCGTCCACTAACAAAGCCTTGCTGCATAATGTTTGCAGTAAGGCTTTTTGCTTAGAGGCCCCAAGAATCTCATGGGTAAACCGGGGTTCTGCTTTTAGGCATTCCGCCTGAGCGAAGCGAGCCTCTCCGAAATCGGAGAGGTTCGCTCCGTCAATGAGCTGATTTTCTCATCAAGCTGGGGGGACTCTTCTGACTGGAAAGCAACACCGTCGAATGTCATCACGACGGCTTTGGAGTTACGCATAGTCCTTTGGACGACAGAACGTTGGAACTTCCACTGTTGGTTATGCGTCGTAGAGGCGCTTTTCCATATCTCAAGCCACCAAGAGGGTGACCGTGATGAAGACTTCTCGCTCCGCTTTGGCTCCACTGTCGCTGCTTTTCGTTTTTACTTTGCTCGCCAATCAATGTCTTGCGATGATTTCGATTGGTGTTCTCACGAAGGAAAAGGCAAAGGAAAAATACGGCATCACAATGCATGCCCGCAAGAATGGGGATGCTGGTATCAAAGTCTGGCTCGAATTCAAAAAAGAAGGTTGGCTGGAAAAGTTCACCTACGCAGAACTTCGGATGGTGGATTCCGAAGGGAAACATCTGATTTCGGCTCAACTCCGGCCGAATCCGGTTCATCATCGACAACCCGAAGAGATCACAACGGTCGCATTTTCCGTTGATGCCGACCAACTTGAGAAATGCAGCTTCCTCGTCGTTTGCTACAACAGCAATGAGGGAGATGTCGGTTACGTTCTGAAGGCGAAGGACTTTCTAGACCTCAAGGATCCGGTCACAGAGAAGTGATGCTGTCCAACGACGCAGCAGGCCAACTCGAAGTGGTCAGTACGCCATTCATGCAATTGGTCAGGCGTGTGCTTCGTATTTCTGCCCGTCGTGTTCAGGTTTTCGTCACCTACAATCTGACGCCATGATCTGTCAGTGGCCCACGCTCTCTAACGAACACATTTGACGATGCAACTGGTGGTCGTGACTCCAGCTACGATTGAAGAGAACGGCGGGCGATCAGCGGCAACTGGACGTGTTGCGACGCCTATGCACCACGGACTCGAAATAGCTTCGTCTGACCGTTGGAGTTTTTGAATCAAGGCTACTTCCCCTGCTGCTGTTCCTCGACTTCCTTCCAGAAGTCGGCAACAGGTTTGTTGTTGATCGTCTTCAGCGTCTTGATGGAGCGGAAGATTTCGGTGTCACGATCATGTCTGAAGTCACAATCGAGATACGTCAGGGGCATTTCTTTGAGGGGTGACAGATCTGATATCTGCGTGTTGGAGCAAACCAGGTAGACCAACGAATCTCCCTTCAGTGGAGACAAGTCGGCTACCGAGGTGTAATTCAATACGAATGTATACAACGGCTGATTCTTGAGTGGTGTCAGATCGGATATGTGTTTTGAATAGGCAATATCAAGCTGTTGAAGTTTCATGCCTTCAAGCGGACTCAGATCAGTGATTGGCAATCCGCCAATGAACAATGCTCTCAATGGCACATCCTTCAATGGCGACAGGTCCGAGACGTTCGTCAAACTCAGCGTCAGGGACATGAGCGGCATCCCCGCCAAGGGTGAAATGTCGTGGAGTTGCCGGTTGATCAAGCAGTTCAGGTTCGTTAGTTGCATCCCCTTCAGCGGCGACAGGTCCACAAGTTTCCCACCGGGGGTGTTCTCGCGTTGAGGGCCACTACAACTGAGCCAGTTGAGTCCAGCGAATGCCCGTACTGGAGAGATATCAGTCACGTTGTCGGTCAAGAATCCGAATTCCCTGACCACATTGTTCTGGACCTTGGGCGTCCCTTTCCCTTCAAAATCAGTTACCGCCCCGTCAAACCCCGGATTCAACTCCACCAGCTTCTTGCTGACCGCTTCCACCTGCTGCTCGGCTGGCAGGGCAGAGACTTCTTTGGCCCACGGCTCAAATCCGGGAGACTGAAAAAACAGCGGCGTCTTTAATGCAGCGACAGTCGTCTTCGTCGCCACCATCGCTGGCCTCTCTTCCAGCGGCACTAGCTTCGCCGTGATGGGAGTCTTGCCACCGGACTTGATCTCAAACTCTTTCCCGAAGTCAGCGAAACCGTCCTTCTCGATTTTCAGTCGATGCTTGCCAGGATCGACAGAGATGGAGACTGTTCCCTTGCCATCCTTAGGGATCACATGGACTGCTTCTTTGTCGTCCACTTGCACTGTCGCATCTGGCTGATCGACTTCCACGATCAGCGTGCCCTCTTTGGTCTTCAGCGAAACGATGATTACGGCCAGCATAGCCGCACCCACAACAGCGGCACCCAGCAGAGTCAGTTTCTTGATATTGCCCGTCCTGACGGGGGCCATCTTTGCGGAAGGTGTACTGAGAACGGTCACCTCGGCGGTAGTCATCTGTGAGGAAGAAAGAGTCGAAGTGTCTGCGGCAGCAGTACCAAAGGGCGATTGGAATGTCTGCGTCATGGCTTGATGGGAATGGCACCGCTCCAGAGCGGAAATGACTTCTGTCATGGTCTGGTAACGGTCTTCCAGTTTCTTGGCGACCATCTTCTTGAACACGGTTTCCAATTGTTCCGGTAAATCAGCACGAACTGAACCTAATGCAGGAATCGGCTGCTCCCGATGAGCCAGCAGTTTCTTCATCAAAGTGTCGCCGTCGTAAGCGGCCTTGCCGGTCAGCAGGTAGAAGAGGGAACACCCCAACGCATAGATGTCGGCACGAGCATCCGCCGTTCTGGTATCCAACGCTTGTTCCGGGGACATGTAGTCCACCGTGCCCATAATCGTGCCGGTGGAGGTCAGATCGACTTGCGGAGCATCGTCACCGTCCAGACTCAGGCGGGCCAAGCCCATATCGAGGATCTTGACCGTTCCCTTTTTGTCGAGTAGCAGGTTGGCTGGTTTGATATCCCGATGGACGACTCCTTCCGCATGGGCGAACTCCAGTCCCTTCGCCGCTTGCCGGATGTAATCGACGGCCAGATCCACGGGAAAAGGGCCATTCTTTTTTACGATTGCCGACAGGTCACTCCCGTCTACCAGTTCCATGACAAGGAAGTGAACACCATTGGCCTGATCGGCATCATCGGCGGCGACAATGTTGGGATGGCGTAATTTGGCCGCAGCCTGAACCTCTCGCTCGAAGCGGGCGATGGCGGCGGCGTCCTTGGTCATTGCCGCAGGAAGCAACTTCACCGCCACCAGCCGATTCATACGCCGGTGACGCGCCTTAAAGACTTGCCCCATGCCACCTGCCCCGATTTTCTCCATCAGGACATAATTACCCAGTACGAGGGATTTGCCTTTCCCTTTCGAAACCTCCTCGGCCTGAAATTTCGTCAGCTTCTTCTTACGTACAGGTTCAAGGGCCAGTTCCTGAGCATCCTTCGGCCCATTTTTGGGCGGCAGGAAGTCCCTCAGCGTGTCACCAGCAATAATGCCGCTGTCTTCAAGCTGTTTAACGAACTTTTCTAGAGGGACAGCCATAGTCGAGACTTCAACGTAGGACATTGTGTGAGTCGAGAATGGAACCGCAGGATTCTCTGGAAAAATACTGACGGCTTGCCAGCTCAAATCCAGATCGCCACACCACCGGCCATCAATCGAAGACAATCCACAACGCTAAATCGATTAAGGCGTTATATTCAGACGTGCGATGGCAACGAGTTCGCCGAAGCGGGCGTGAATCGAGCCGATCTTCGAGCACGGTGCCTCTCCTTAGCTGCTTTCTGTTGCCAGTCTACGATAGTTCCCGTCCAACTAATTGCATGAGGTAAAGATAGCACGCAGAACTCAGAGTGCTGGGCCTCAGGTGTTCATACTTTGTCCAATCCACAATCTGTTTCCGTCTGGGTCGTCGATCCGAAATTCGGTCATGCCGTAGAACGTTGTTTCCAGATCCGGTACCGTCAGACCGGTGCTTCGCACCTGCCGGTGGTACTCGACGATATGATCCGGGTAGAGATAAAGGATTGAATCTCGGAATGTGCCGGGATGGGCGTTGATCGATTGATCGACCATCAAACGACATTCATCGAAGCGCAGCATCGCCCAACCCCAATCGTCGTTCCGTTGCTCCACCTCGAAGCCCAGCATATTGCAGTAAAAGTTCACACTCAGCGGCATGCTTCGGACCGGCAGCATTGGGATCAATCGGTTCATCTTCATCATTGATCACCTATTCCAATGTCACGGGTCGACGTACGTCTTCATTCCAATCGGCCCAGGTGAGCCGCGCTGCGTCAGCGCGCGGACCCGATGAACGCAGTGCCGCGAATTGAATGGGACAATAAATGACGATGCTCGATTCACAGCCCGCAAATGTGAACAGCCTCCGTCAGTTTCCTGACGGAGGCTGTTCTATCGAAACGGCTCGGCTCTTCACCGTCCGTGGGAGGTTTGTCCCAGATATCCGACATCACGTCGGTGTTCCGAAATCGAATTGTGCAGACAGGTCAAGTGACCGGATCAGGCAGCGAGGCCTTCCTCATCTTCGTAGACGAGGTAGTAGATTTCGCTTGAGCAGCCTTCGAGCATCGACTTGATCGTCTCGCTGGAAACCGATTCGCTCAGCAATTCCAAAGCAGCGACCACACGGTCTACTTCTTCCGAATGGATTTCTTCGTACTCTTCGCTCACGACGTCAGCTCCGCTTCCGGGCGATGGGGTGGGTATTTTGTCTGCGCACCGAGTATATCGGCCGCTCGCTAGCCCCTAAGTAACCAGAAGTGGTGATGCTCAGGCGAGTTCCGGGCGGGCTGGCGACACAACCGCCATGCCAGGCAAAGTCTCTCTCACTTGCCACGCTTCACTTTTCGATCGGACTTCTTCTCGGCCTTCGCCGCTTTATTCTCTGATTTCTTTGCGGCCTCGGCGACCTTCTTTTCCCCTTTTTTTTCCTTTCCCGACGCGAAAATATTGTCCCAGCCTGCCGAGAACTTGTCGTTTGTTCCCGTGTGAACCGTGTAGCCTGTCATTGCTGAAGCCTCAACTTTGCTGATTAATCTTGTGAGAATCATCTTCTCTGCAGCGGTGCCGTTCGCAATCTATTCGGGCACCACCCCTACACTTTATCGCCGCCATGGCCGCAACAATCAAATAGGTTCTTCACAGAAAATGACGATGGCGAAGTCCCCTGCGAGTGGCTTATGATCTGCCACGCTCATCATTTGCCGATTTCCCGCGTCCTCATTCCGTTGTGACCTCACCTTAATTCTGTCTGCAGGGCCGCCCATGATCTGTATCTCCGTGACCCCGGAATCGCGACAGTTGGCCAAGGTCGACATTTATAATGCCGCCAATCAGTGCGACCTGGTGGAACTGTGCCTGGATCGGCTGCACAAAGAGCCGGATGTGAAGGACATGATCTCGGGAGCGAAGAAGCCTGTCCTGGTCTCGTGCCGCCAGCCGGAAGAAGGTGGCAAGTTTGAAGGGACCGAAGACGAGCGGATGGCTCTGCTGCGGCAGGCGATTCTCGCGGAACCCGCCTATATCGAACTCGACCCTGTGACCGCTCAGAAGATCCCGCGGTTCGGCAAGACTCAACGCGTCATCAGCTTCGCCAGCCAGACGCGGCCGCTGGGCAACATCGAAGAAGCCTTCGACGAAGCGGTCCGCTGCAAAGGGGACGTGATCAAGTTCACGTGGCCAACCGAAACGCTCGAAACCGCGTGGCCGCTGCTGGCCGTCGTCAGCCAGAAGCGAGCCATGCCTGTCGTCGGCCTGGCGTTGGGACGAAGTGGCCTGACATTCTCGTTGCTGGGCCGCAAGTATGGTTCGCCCTGGATTTACGCTGCGCTAGAAAAGGGAATGGAAGCTTTTCCCGGTCAGCCGACTGTTGGCGAGCTCGACAACATTTATCGCTGGCGACAAGTTGATTCCAAGACCCGATTTATCGGAATCGCTGGGGCCGGAGTCGCTGAAGTCGCGACGTCCAAGATCCTGAACGCTGCGTTCGATCAACTTAGCATGAACATGCGCTGCCTGCCGCTCGATTTCAAAACGCTCGAACAGCTCCCCAAGATGCTGGACATCTTGAAGATTCCCGCCGTGATCGCGACCCCTTGCATGGGACGCCGGGTGATGGGGCTGGCGACAAAGGGAGACGAAGTCTCGACCCAGTCCCAGTTGTGTGACGTGGTGATTAAACAGGCCGACGGTTGGCAGGCTCATAATTTGATCTGGAAGCCCGCGCTCAGAGCTTTGGAAAACGCGATCGGAAAGAAGTCCGCCGACGACCGGCCGCTCGATCGCAAGAACGCGATGATCCTGGGTGCTGGTGGCTTGGCGATCTCGCTGGCTTATGGCGTGAAGAAAAGAAACGGACTGGTGAGCATCGCCTCGGGTGATGAGGTGGAAGCTCAGAAGACCGCGCAGGCGGCCGAACTCCGCTATGTCCCTTCGGCGAAGGTCTATGATACGCTGGTCGATGTCGTGATCGTCACGGTCCCAAATCTGGATTACGGAACCAAGAAGTCGCCGATCAATCCGTCGATGTTCCGGTCTGGGATGACGGTGATGGACTTGAGCGAGTTACCTGACGAATCCCCGCTGATTGAAGAAGCGCGGATGCGAGGTTGTAAGGTCGTTGAACCCGCCGAAGTGTTCGCAGACTACATTGGAGGTCTGTTCAAATCGTTAACGGGTCAAGACTTGCCTGCCGAAGCGTTTGCATCGGGACTGACCGAATGAGCGAGGTGTCATTCCTCGGGCTCGGTGAACTGCTATGGGATTGCTTCCCCGATCGCCGGCTGCCCGGTGGAGCCCCAGCGAACGTAGCGTTTCACGCGCAACAACTGGGACTGAGTGCCGCAACCGTTACGCGAGTCGGTTGCGATTCGCTGGGAGACGAGATCTGCGAGTTCTTGAAATCACAAGGTCTCTGCCTCGATTTGGTCCAACGCGATCCTATCCATGGAACCGGGACGGTGACAGTGGAGGCTGCGTCCACAGCGACCAAGTACACGTTCAAACCAGATTCCGCCTGGGACTTCCTGGAGGCAACTCCTTCACTATTGGCCGCGATGAAATCCGCGAAGGCGGTCTGCTTCGGGACGCTGGCTCAACGCTGTCCGGTCAGCCGCGCGTCGATTCAAGCTTGTCTGGCTGCGGCATTGCCAGATTGTTTGATCGTCTACGACGTGAACCTCCGACGACCGTTCTACGATCGCGAGTGGATCGAGCAGTCATTGCTACAGGCATGCATCGTCAAGCTGAATGATGACGAAGTCCAAATCCTGGCACCGATGTTAGGTGCCAATGCGAATGATAACGCGGGTTTCGCACGCTGGCTTTGCAGTCAGTACGACTTGGAACTCGTCTGCATCACCCGCGGTGGGGACGGATGCCTGCTGGTCAATCCAAGCGAAACTATCGATGTTGCAGGCATTCCAATCAAGGTCGTCGACACCGTCGGAGCAGGCGACTCGTTCACGGCAGCGTTGATTCAAACGCGTCTCGCGGGTTGGCCGCTCGATCGCGCCGCCAAATTTGCGAATCGAGTCGGAGCCCTAGTCGCCAGTCATGCGGGTGCCATGCCAGTACTCACGACTGAACTCGCTGCATTGCGTCGCGAGTTTCAGTGACTCGACCGCGCGATAATTCTCTTCGCTACTTGCCGCTCGCCTGTTCAGCCGCAAGTTCGGCCATTCGCTGTGCTGGAACAACCAAGCGATCCCAGTGCTTAAGCATGTAGTCTGGCGGCCCACCCTTATTGGCAACGGCCTGAGCCACTTGAACGGTCGGCACCAGGATGATGGCATCCCAAGGACAAACTGTCAGTTCGTAGGGGTCGCTCTTCTTGGTCGGGATATGCACGCAGACTTCGCAGCCGACGCAGCGTTCGACATCGATTTCGCACCACGATTGCAGCACCGAGATCGATTCACCTTCGACTTTATAGATGCAATCCACGGGACAAACTTCCAGGCACGATTCGCAGCCCGTGCAGTTGTCCGCGTTGATGACTGCCACTTCCTTGGGAAGCTTTTTGCGTCCGCCAGCTTTGGCCATGAAGGTCTCTCCGTCGTCATCTCAAAACTATGGTGTCCGTAGGCCGTCGACCACAGCCACTTCGGTCGTCGTCATTCATTATCGGCGGCGAAGGTTGCGGACTGCGTGAAGGTCCGCAGATCCATCATAACTTCCGCGACCTTCTTGATTGTAGTGTGCAGTCACGTGTCAGGCGAGTCGTCCCGCAACGTTTTCTCTACCGCGAGAATTCGTCGGAATCTGAATTTATCAGAAGACTTGCGACATTTTCCATCGAGTATTCCCGAAACCCCGCCAAATTTGGCATTCGAATTGGCAAATTCGATGAGTCTGCAGTCGTTCAAAAATCTGATCGGACTGCTTTCTCGGTCCATCTACCAAGCGAAAGGTTCCACACAACTGTGCGAACCGGCAGATTCCTATCACCCGCATGGCGTGGTTTCCCGTCGAACTTCTGACATGATCTAAAGGCAGTTGCACGGCGGAGCAAACGGGATACGATGATCGGTTGTAGATCTTTCGCGAAATGCGACTCCGGGCCATTCTCCAGGCACTGTGGATGAACAGATTCTTAGTCATCGATTCCACCACCTTCGTGTTCTGCGCCAACGATCCGCGCCATGATGGATTCGAAGGTCCTGTTGATCGAGTTCTGCTCGAAGAAGAGATGAACAGCAGCATCTGGAGCAGCGCGACCCCAAAAGAACCAGAGCGGGTCCTCGGCGTGAAT
>DASYEA010000830.1:0-9269 GCA_036499265.1 Schlesneria sp.
GCCAAATAACATCTGCATAGCGCACGATCATTTTCACGGGGAATGCGAAAACCCGATGAACGGGCCAACTTCCATCTGTGACGAACGCCTTCATTCAATGATTGACACAGAACTCCGTCGAGCTGACCAGTGCCCAAATCAGTTGGCCGATCGCCTTCCCACGCTGATCGGTTCGCGCAGCCAGGAACTGGTCGATGGCCTGCACTTCTTCGGCAGAAGGGGTTCGCGACAAGACAGCGACGAATAATGCCTCACAGCGTTTCGTGTTGTCCGACTCAGCGACCAATTGTTCGGCAAGGTTTTCGTTCTGGGGCTTCAGCAGTTCCAGCACCTTGGCATCGTGCGAGAGAAACAATGCTGCTTTCACCGAAGGAGCAAACTCAACTTCGGGATCGCGAGGTGGATTTGCAAAGGCGGCCACAAACTTCTTGCGCAGTTCCTCAAGTTGCGGATTCGGCTTGGAGTCCGCCTCTTTCGTCGATGTAGGTTGGTAGCGAGGCAGTTCACCGGTCGCCTGTAGCACGCTCCACAAAAGTTGCTCAGTCGACAGCGGCTTTTCGATCGCGACGACATACTTCTCTGGCAGCGGCTCACGCTCCAATCCTGCCGGCAAGACGCTCGATCGCTGATAAGCTCTTGATAGTGCCAGCTCGCGCAGCAGCCACTTGATGTCGAACTGATGAGCCACGAATTCCTCCGCCAACAGATCCAGCACTGCAGGATGGCTGGCCGGGTTGCCACTGTGTTGCAGGTCGAGCGGATGGACTAGCCCGCGACCGAACATCTGGAACCAAAGTCGATTCACGATATTGCGAACGAACGGTCTGTTCGCTGCAATCGGCAATTGCTCGGCCAGGATTCCCAACGGGCTGAACTTCGGCTTGCCGGGAAAGTTGATTTTGCGATCTGGCGCGACTGCAAACTCTTCCCCTTTTGCAAACGCAGGAACTTCAAACTCGGTACCGAAAGGTAATCGCGGGCCGGTGACGTGAGGCTCCTTGATAAAGACCGACATGAACTCCGTTTTCTTGTCGATCACCTTTTCCGCAATCGCCGGATACTTCAGATCAGTCCGAATGCTGGTGTGCGACAGAAAGGTATGCAGCCCCTGAAAGTCGACCTGTTTGTAGTCCTGAATAAACAGATGGTCGTGACATTGGGCACATTGCAGATCGACACCCAGAAACAATCTCCCCACATCGCGAGTTAACGCCGGTAAGTCCACCGGCTGCTGCCCATAGTTTTCCAGCCGCTTCGTCAGAAAGAACGCGGCACCGCGAGTCGCCTCTTGATCGGGATCTGGATTCAGAACCTCGCGCACCAGTTGATTCCACGGCTTGTTCGTCGAGAACGACTGCTCGAGATATCGCGACCATTCCGGATGGTCACCGGCACGCTCCATGAGTTGCACATGCCACGCATCGCGCATGCGGCGAGGATACTCGGGCGATGCGAGCAGCCGATCAATCAGGGCCGTTCGTTTGTCGACCGACGAGTCGCTGAAGAAAGCTTGCGCCTCGCTGGCCGACGGAATACGACCGGCAAGATCCAGGAAGATGCGACGCAAGAACTCGGCATCATCGCTGGTAGCGGCGACGGTCGTGCCCGCCGCAGACTCGATCAACTGATCAACTCGCGAGTACACCGACTCGTCCGCAGTTGTCACGGCGGTCGCAACAACCAGCCACAATAGCGCCGAAATCCCGACTCGCATGCGATCACCCACTCATCGGAGAATACAGTTGCATACTGGCAAGTTATCGATGGCAAGTCGTGATCACAAGGAACACTGAACGATGCCGCGCTCAGACTAAGGATCATTTTGCGGAGTAGAATCCGCGGGCGCATTGCAGGGCTTGGATTTCAACTGGTACAACTTGTGCTTGTCAGCATCGAGTCATACGAAGCCGCAATCAGGTGCGGTCGAAACACGTAAAGAACCAGGAACTCTCATGATCCAACCGGTGAACTACAACAAGAAGTGGCTGATCGCATCGGGCGTGCGCATCGTCGATGTCAATGGAATGACGACCTCCAAAGCACCAGGCGCGGCCCAAACTCACACTGAATTTGCCGTCTGCTGGTCAGACCGCGGCCGCTGGGTTCCGCAGGCGTTCCTCGGCAAGCAGTTCAAGACAGAAGAAGAAGCCACCACCTACCTCGAAGAAAATCGAGCCCAGTTGGAATCGGGACCAGGGCTGGTGGGATAGCTTCAGGATCAGTGTTGCCTGGGGGCTTTGCTCTGCCGGGACTTTCGGCGATGCCAGTTAAGGCAACTGGATTCAGTCTCAACCTCTCCTCCTTCGTGCTCCTCGTGTTCTTCGTGGTGAAGAAACGCCGGACCCACGGTCAACTTGCTATAGCAATCGCAATCCAATGAGGAGGCGTGTTGATCGGACGTCCGCTGTTCCCGTGGGCAAGTCGAAGCGGTGAAGAGTGGAAACGAGTTACCACGAAGAGCATGAAGATAGGATTCGCCGAGTCTGCTAATCGAGCGGTTGAGTTCGGCACGTCAGGCTCGGAAGCCAGAAAATGCTTCACAGATTCGCCAAGGCTCTGGCGGATCAATGCAGGCGATCAGTCCGTGACGCATTGAGTTCGACGGGCCTCGGTAGCGGCTCGATTTGTCGGCCAGGCTGGCTGATCTGCGGCCCCTGTTGACTTGGCTGTGCGATCGGAATCAACAAGACCCAGATCAACAACGATGCGGTCGCGAGGAGCTTGACGCCCAAGGTGAACCGCCCCCGGGATCGCTCTGGTTTGACGGCCCAGGCCCACTGGCTTCCTTCACCGAGGGCGACCATCAATGTTCCCACCAGCCAGATTGGCCAGGTGATCATCCCCGTCACCACGATCACAGCCATCACATGCACGATCAGGAACTCGACGGCAGGAGCCTCGATTGCGCTTCCGACCATTAAGACCGGACGATCCCCGCGGAATCGACACAGGAGTAGAGTGTCCAGCACGAGCATCAAAATAAAGAACGTTCCGGTATAGAACATTTCGCTGGCGCGCGGCACGAATAGCGTCGACAGGATTCGCGTCACCAGGAACACACGCCACAGCGAGACAATTCCCAGGAACCAGAGCTTAATGATGGCGGCATCATCCGCCGACATCAGTTGCTCGACGGGAATGATAAAGATCCACGCCAGTGGGGCGGTCATCCAGAACAGACTCAGGAAGACTCGGTATCGCTCCCAATAGTTCCCATCCGTCGCTCCCCGCTTTCGAGCCACAACAACGACAAGGGGGAACAGGACCAGCGATAATGCCACCGTCATGATCAACGGAAGAGCGATCAACCAAGGGTTGTGCAGCCAGTTGATCTGGCGATATTCCCGGACAAACCCTGCCGAGATCACTAGAACCAGCCCCAGCCAGAAGGTCTCACCCCGGGAGGCGAACGTCAGAATTGCAGGGCGCGATCCCAACAGAAACTGGCTGAGCCGACCAAGCGTAATATCATTTGAGCCTGCGGCGCCATCGGTCGCCTCGTTTGTTGTTACCGACGACGAATGGTTTGACACTGCTAGCTTAACTTCGTTCATAGCTCATTTCCCGAGGATGATCTCTTGCATCGACCAGAGGCAAGGTCCTTCGGGCATGAATCCGGCGGAGATCGCGGCTCGAAAATCGACCTCCTGAGCTAGGCCTGCTGGACGCATTCAATCGACAATGTCGGCGGCAGTTTTTGCCGATCTGGATGAGGCAACCAACGGCACGAGGCCAATCCATGGACAGCCGTCGTCAATAAAAAACGCCCTGACGAATCCGTCATTGCGACGGACTCGTTAGGGCGATCCATGTTTTGTCTTGGCTATTTGGGTGTGGCCCTTTTGTGAGTTTTCTTGGCGCTCGCCTTCGTCGGCGATTTCGCTCGCACACTGTCCTGGCGGGTTGTATCGGCGAAGGCCGGTGATTCACAAACCTCCCAATCGTCCCCTTCGTTCCAGGGACCAGTGGCATCGGCGGCCCCTTCGTCACCTCCTTCTCCCGTCGAATCATTGAAGTAGAGACTGACGACTTCTTTCGAAGGCGGGATCTGTCCAATCGACAGATAGTCCTTGCCCAGGCTTTCCAACCCTAATGTAAACGCCTTCAAGTGAGTGATCTCGCGAGTCATCAGGAACTGCAGCGCATCGCGAGTCCCGGGATCATCAGTGAAGTTGATCAGACGTTCGTAGACGATTTTGGCCCGGGCCTCGGCGGCAATGTTGCTCCGCAAATCCACGTCCAGTTCACCGGTGATCTTTAGATAGTCCGCCGTCCAGGCATTTCCCATGGAATTGCACAGCGTCACACCACCACCCCCGGCAATGGCGACCAGCGGATCGGCTTCCGCCGCTTCGCGATTGGTCTTCATCGGCTTCAGATGCATCCGAGCCAGCGCCCCGATCACTTCGAGGTGGCTTAGCTCCTCCGTCCCCACATCCATCAATAGATCTCTGATCGCCGGGTCATCACAGTTCATTCCCTGGATGGAATACTGCATCGCCGCGGCCAATTCGCCGTTCGCTCCGCCGAACTGTTCGAGCAGCATATTCCCGAACCGGGGATCCGGAGTTCCCACGTCGACGGTAAACATCAACTTCTTAACATGGTGATACATCAGATTGGCCCTTTGGCTCGGGTTTCGAAAAGGTGAGAGTCTCGATCAAAGGCGTTAGTCACAGTCGGATATTGCGACCGATGTACCAGCCGATTCCCATCGCGATCAAAACGGCAGGGAGTGGATTGCTACGGATGGCGGCGGACAAGTCGTCGCTTAGGCCGCTCAGCCCCTGCTCTTGCAGATAGTCGCCGCCCTGTCGGACCTTATCGACAACCGCCTGGGATGCACCGCCCAGCATTCCCTCTTGCGGAAGCTGCTGCGCGATTCGGTCTCCCAAGGCATGGACCCCGGCACCAGCTTGAGCGACAAGGTCGTCCGCTTTCTGACTGATCGTCGCTCCGACGGCGGCGGCCGCATGACTGGCAACTTCACTGGCACACATCGCCGCTTCGCCAGCCGATGACTTGGCTTGATTCGCCCAGTCCGACGCTTGCGACCATTCACGTTGATTTGATGGAACAGGACCAGATTGAGCCATGATTGATTCTCCTCGTATGAAAGTGGTTAACAGCGATTCCTTGCAGAATCGATTTCAAAGTGCGCCTGACTGCGATTAACGCTCGAAGATCACTTCGAGGCGATGGCATTTCACGTGCCGAATCAATTCACAACTTCCGGGACATTGCCGTAATTGGGTTCCGGCTGTTCGCGAGCAGATGTTTGGTCACTTCGCACTCATCCCGGACGGTTTCGTTTCAAAAAAGAGGGCCGCATCACTCGAAACATCCAGTTTACGGAGCCCATTCCAGATAGGCCGACTTGCTACTGATCAACACCCGCGAACCGAATCAAAGGATTCATTCGACCGGACAGATCGAAGAATGCGCAAGGTATCCGAGGAAAGCGCGGTCCGATGTTAGTGGCAAACAAAAGCCTATTTCAAAGATTCTGTACTGCATTCCCCGCGCGCCCGAGCCTCAGTATTTCACGCAACCTGATACACAATCACAGGCCCGGAATTCCGAAAGCTTGGCGCAGGATCCTCTACAGCGAGCATTCCTTGATCAGTCTGGCATCGAGTTTGCTTTGTCACTCCCCTCAGGGTCCATCACAATCTAGATTCAAGAAAGCGTATACCAATGAAACGATTCTTCGCCGCCGTCGCCGTTTGTTCATCACTGTTCGTGAGTGCTGGCTGTTCAGAGCAAGCGACCGTCACCAAGAAGGAAGAAGTCAAAACACCAGGCGGAACGACCACCGTCACCACCAAGACCGATGTCGAAAAGACTGGCGATCACAAGGACAAATAAATTCCTTGCCACGTCTCGCTACGACTCGGGGGGGATCGAGCGAGACGTTGGCAGGTTTTGATCAACTGCATTGTCATTGTTCACGAGAGATCTATTTCGTGACGTTGGGAGCGCAGTTTGAATGAGAAATGACCGAACGAATGCCGTGCGGGGCGCTCGATTCGGTCTTTCCTTTTTGGTGCATCCGCTGGTGGCGGCCGCGGCGGTTCAAAGACACGGCCTCGTCGAGGACTCTAAAACCGTGGCACCGGTACTGGTGATTTCTTCGCAGTAGCGTGGGTTATGCTTCAGCATAACTCTTTCGGTCGCTGTCGAGACCAGCGCTGTATCGCTGAAGAAAGTTATGCTGAAGCATAACCTACGAGTGGGCTGTGCCTGCCAGTCGATCTTTCTAACACCGGCACTCCATTTGCGAATTTTCGTTGAGGCGATTGGACGCCGGGCAACCCATAACAAGGAAGGCAATCACAACTTTCCTTGCGAGGGCATCATGCCGTACAGTTGGAAGGGTCATCTCAAGTTCAGTCTCGTCACCATCCCCGTCCGCTTCTATTCCGCCGTCGATACCGACGCCGACGAAATCCATTTCAACCAGCTTCATCGCGACTGCCATAGCCGCATTCGCTATCAGAAGACTTGCCCGGTCCATGGTGAAATCACTCAGGACCAGATCGTGCTCGGCTACGAGTACGAAAAAGGGAAGTATGTCATCGTCGAAAAAGACGAACTTGAAGCGCTGCAGAGTGACGCCGAGAAATAGGTCAACGTCGAAGTCGTCGTGCCGCTTGCCGCGATTGACCCGATTTATTATACAGACAGGACGTCGTTTCTGGTCCCTGATGGGACGATTGGGCAGAAGTCGTATGCCGTCATCCTGAAAGCGTTAACCGATCAGAATCTCGCCGCTGTCGGACGCCTGGTGAAAAACGGCAAGGACAGCATCGTGATGATTCGCCCCAATGAGCACGTCATGGCCATGACGGTGCTGAGTAGTGCCGCCCAAGTCCTGTCCGCAGATTCGATCGCCGCCGAAGCACCCCAAGTCGCCGTGACCGCGCAAGAACTCAAGCTCACCAAGTCGCTGCTGGAGGTCTTCTACAAGAAGAAGCTCGACCTTGGCGACTTCCCCGAACACTACAGCCAGCGTGTGAAAGAACTAGTCGAAGCCAAGATTGCCGGCAAGCAAATCGCCACGCCCGCCGCCGATGAACATCCGCCGGTGATCAACCTGATGGACGCCCTCAAGAAAAGCCTGGCCACGGCCAAGTCGTCGCCGAAAGCGCTCACACAGTCTGATAGGAAGACCAGCAGTTCCCAGCCTGCGGTGACTGGCGCTCGCAAGAAAAGTGGTTGATCGCGCATCAAGCATGAACGTGGTGCATTTCGTAGGCCGGGTTTCCAACGTTTCCAACCCGTCGCTTGCTCGCAACGCGTCACAAGCTGCGACGGAAAAGCGGGGGACAACGTTTGAAGCAGCGTAGGTTATGCTTCAGCATAACTCTTTCCGCTTGCGGTTGAGGCCAGCGTGATTCCGCCGAAGAAAGTTATGCTGAAGCATAACCTACGATGAGGGCTCACGCCCCCGCTCAGGAACACAGGTGTCTGAGAATCGTCCCCGGCCAAACGTCCTCATTGTGGGAACTTTCGGATTCGCGATGGCGTCCAACCAGCGGTGCCGCGTCGAATCCGAAGCTATCGCAGCGGGGAGATCATCATGAAGCGCTTTCTAGCATTGATGTTAGGACTCTGTGTCGGGTTCTCGAATGCGGTCTCGTACGCTCAGGGCGTACTCATTATCACCAACCATCCCGGACCACTGCCGCGCCCTCTACCACACCCAACTGCCCATATTCGCCCAGCGCCCCCAAATGCCAGTTCATACAAGATTAAAGAACTCAGCGTCCAAGCTCGTGTGACCGATCAGGTCGCCCGCGTGCAGGTGTCACAGTCCTTTGTGAACACCGGCAGCACTCAGATGGAAGTGCAGTTCCTGTTTCCACTCCCTTACGACGGGGCTGTCGACAAGCTGACGCTGCTGGTTGATGGAAAAGAGTTTCCCGGCAAATTGATGCCAGCCAAGGAAGCGCGTTCTGTCTACGAAGCGATCGTCCGCTCGAACAAGGATCCTGCGCTGCTCGAATGGATGGGCAGCGGATTGTTCCAGACCAGCGTCTTCCCGGTTCCCCCCGGTGCCGAACGCAAAGTCACCCTCAACTACAACCAACTGCTCCGCAAAGAGCGTGGCCTGACCGATTTCCTCTTTCCGCTCAGCACCGCTCGCTACACCTCCCACGCGGTCGAGAAGGTTGAATTCCAGGTCGCGATCGAATCGGCGATCGACATCAAGAACGTCTACTCGCCAACTCACACCGTCGATATCAAGCGACCCGACTCCAAGCACGCCGTGATCTCGTACTCGCGAACCAACGAAGTCCCAACCAGCGACTTCCGCTTGCTGTTCGATGTCGACAAAGGTCAGGTCGGTGCGAGTGTCATCGCATACCGTCCGAAAGAGGGCGAAGACGGTTACTTCCTGCTATTGGCCAGCCCGCAAGTCAAAGCGGCCGACGCCGAACGCCCCAAGAAGACGGTCGTCTTCGTCCTGGATCGATCAGGCAGCATGAGCGGCAAGAAGATCGAACAGGCCAAGTCCGCCGTCAAGTTCGTGTTGAACAACTTGCGTGAAGGAGACATGTTCAACATCGTCGCGTACGACGGAGTCGTCGAATCCTACAAACCGGAACTCGAACGCTATAACGACGAGACCCGCAAGGCAGCCCTGGGCTATGTCGAAGGTTTATACCCCGGTGGCGGGACCAATATCTCCGGAGCGTTGACGGCAGCGCTCGGACAACTGAAGGATAACAGTCGCCCAAACTACGTCCTGTTCCTGACGGACGGCCTGCCCACCGTGGGTGAAACCAACGAAGGCAAGATCTGTGCAGGAACCAAAGATGCCAACAAGATTCGAGCTCGCGTGCTATCGTTCGGCGTCGGCTATGACGTGAACTCGCGATTGCTTGACCGGATCTCGCGAGACGGTTTCGGCCTGTCGGAATATGTTCGCCCCGACGAAGATATCGAAGCCCACGTCAGCACCGTCTACAGCAACATCAGTTCACCGGTCCTGACCGACGTCGCTGTCAATTTTGAACTCGACGGCATCAAACCCGAAGACGGTCCACCCGTCAATCGCGTCTATCCCAAGGGGAACTTCGACCTGTTCGAAGGTCAGCAACTAGTCGTCGTCGGTCGCTATAAGAAACCAGGTGCCGCGAAAGTTGTCATCAAGGGTCAAGTTAGCGGTCAGGAACAGAAGGTCGACTTTCCAGCCACGCTGATCGAAAAGAGCAACGATGAAAGCTTTGCATTCGTCGAAAAACTCTGGGCTATGCGTCGCA
>DASYEA010000831.1:0-5110 GCA_036499265.1 Schlesneria sp.
ACCAGTGTCGAGTAGCTTGCGCACGGAGCGTGCTTTCTTCACAGGCCGCAAGTTCTCGCTGACTCGAAGTTGACTGGTTGATGTCTTCATCTGCCTGGATTACCGCTGCCTTAGCGCAACTCGCTGCCGATGGCCTGTTGCGCCGTCGTCGGGTGACACGACTGCTGCCGAACGGGCAATGCGAAGTTGGCTCGCGCCGTGTTCTCGACTTTGCGTCCAATGACTACCTGGATCTGGCTCGCGATCCGAGAGTTGTTGCGGCGGCCGCGGAAGCCCTGAGCATCAGTGGCATTGGCGCACGGGCCAGCGCTCTGGTTTGCGGCCGCACGCAATGGCACGAGCAACTAGAGCAACGAATCGCCCGTTTTGAGGGCCAGGCCGAGGCGTTGCTGTTCCCCACGGGCATGGCTGCCAATATGGGGACGATCACCGCACTTTGTGGAGCCGACGATCTGATCCTTTGCGATCGATTCAATCACGCCAGCCTGATCGACGGATGTCGTCTTTCCCAAGCGAAGGTTCGTGTCTATCGCCATGATGACCTGGCGACGTTGGAACGTGAGTTCGCGAAGGGTGATTCCATCCGTCGTCGCTGGATCGTCACGGATACAGTTTTCAGTATGGATGGCGACCTCGCACCGCTGCCCGAGCTCTGCGACATTGCCGAACGATTTGACGCGGCTCTCATTGTCGATGAGGCTCACGGAACGGGTGTGTTTGGCGAACATGGACGCGGTGCTTGTGAGGCATTGGGAGTTGAAGGCCGCGTGTTCGCGCGTATCGGAACGCTCAGCAAGGCGATTGGTGCGCAGGGAGGATTCGTCTCGGGCTCGGCGGAGCTAATTAGCCTCCTGTGGAATTGCGCTCGAACGCAAGTGTACTCGACGGCCCTGTCGCCTGTTGTCTGTGCCGCTGCGACGGCAGCCATTGAAATTATCGCTACTGAGCCGGATCGAAGAAGTCGTCTATTGGCAGCGTCTCAGTTCTTCCGCGACCAATTGCAGAACGCGGGTATCTCCACCGTTGCGGGCTCAACCGGACCGATCATTCCAGTGGTGTTGCATGATCCCAAGGCTGCGATAGCTCTTGCGACGCAACTGGAGGAGCGAGACTTTCTGGTCGGCGCGATTCGCCCACCCACGGTTCCGCGCGGCACGTCACGACTGCGAGTCGTTGTCACCACCGCACATCAGCGTGAAGACCTCGTTCGCTTGGCCCTGGCAATCCGAGAAGAGGCTGCGGTGCTGTCGATTACGCCCCGCAGCATTTGATGGCCGCACCAAATCAGTCCATCGACCAGAAGTCGTCTTCGTTCACCGGCTGAATTGTTGGCTTCGCTGACGGCATCTCATTGACATGCTGGCGTTTTGGCCGCGAGACGTGCGATTCGAAGTCTTTGAAAATATAGGTTTCGAGCATCTGATCGACTCGCTTTTCGATGTTGGTGAGCAAGTCACCTTCACTCAGCGAGACAAACGTGAATGCCGAACCTTTCATGTCGACCGACGACAGTCGGCCTGTTCGTCCAATTCGATGGACGTAATCATCGCAATCTTCGGGGATATCGAAGTTGATGATATGCGAGATGCCACTGACATCGATTCCGCGCCCCATGACATCGGTTGCGATCAGCAAACGGATTTCGCCGTCGCGGAACTGTCGCATGACTCGGTCTCGAGCACTTTGTGCCAGATCCCCGTGAATGAACGCTGTGTTGGGAAGTCGGCCGGCAAAACGTCGAAAGACTTCTTCGGCCCCTCGCTTCGTTCGCGTGAAGACGATGGCTTGTTGTGGCCGTTCCTGGATCAACAACTGAACGAGCACGCGGAACTTACGGTCGGGATCAACGGGAATGTAGTACTGATCGACTGTTTGAGTGCTAACCGCACTAATGGACATGTCGATCCGCTCTGGGTCTTTCATGTAGCGTCGTGCAAGCCGCTCGACTGGCGGGGGCAACGTCGCCGAGAGCAGGAGAGTTTGTCGTTCAGTTGGACATTGTCGCAAGATCTTTTCGATGTCCGGCCGGAAGCCGATATCGAGCATGCGGTCCGCTTCGTCGAGCACGATGAGCTTCAGATTGCCTAATTGCAGGTACCGACGTGTCATCAGGTCGATCACTCGGCCGGGGGTGCCGATGACGATCTGAGCCCCTTTGGAAAGTTGCGTGATCTGCGGTTTCAGCGGGCGGCCGCCGACACAACAAGCGGTTGTGACATCGTGGTTGACGGACAATCGAACTGCTTCGTCAGCGACTTGCTGACTGAGTTCGCGGGTCGGCGTTAGAACCAGGAGCTGGGTTCGAGGATCATCGAAATCGATCCTCTCAAGAGCAGGCAACACGAAAGCGGCGGTTTTTCCGGTTCCTGTGCGGGCCTGACCGATGCAGTCGCGTCCCGTGACAGCCACGGGAATAAAAGCGGCTTGGATTGGGCTGGGAGTTTCGTATCCCACGGCACGGATTGCCTTTAGGGAATCCTCGCTAAGCCCCAAATCTTCGAAACGGGACGGTACCTGCTCCATAACTTCGGTCAACCAAATCGTCCTTCTAAGGTGCCCGTCACTCATCCGACAGGCAATCAATGATTTAAGCAGAATTTTCGGCCTTGACTATAGGTCGAGCACTAGACAAGGTCAATCAAGTCGTTCCGAACCGATCATTTGCCGCCGTCTCGCCGAGGGAGAATTGATGTCGATGCCAGCGCCGCACCGAATGGACATACTCGCCTGGAAGAGAGCGACCCCAAGCTGTCTTAAGCGATTTCTTGGTTCACTGATCGCGGTCTTGTGCCTGATTTCTGCCTCGGCAACAGGGGCTGACTCCACGCGAGCCAAGCCGACTGCACATGAGTGTCGGCAGATCCACGGTTGGACTGTTCAGGTCGATCAACGATTGCTGGAAGGCGACGACGCGGAACTCGGCAGTCACGCGCTGCAGTTGATCGCCAGCCGATTGGCTGATGTCAAACTGGCGTTGAGCGCTGCCAAGGTTGAACGATTGCAGAAAGTGACAATCTGGCTGGATCGGTCTCACGGCGAATTGCGGGCGGCTCAATATCACCCCAGTGCAGCATGGCTCAAATCGAATGGGTATGACGAGCAACTGGAGAAATGCGTCCACATCCCGAATGCCGCGGACTTTGTCGGTCGCGGGCATCAGCGGGTTCAGCCGTGGTCGGTGATGCATGAACTAGCCCACGCCTATCATGATCAGGTCCTCGACTTCGAGCATCCCGAGATCAAAGCGGCGTGGGAGCGAATCAAAGAGAGCAAACGATTCGAGAACGTGCTGCACATCAGCGGCAACAAGACCCGTCACTATGCGCTGACGAATCAGAAGGAGTTTTTCGCCGAGATGACCGAATCGTACCTCGGCACCAATGACTTCTTTCCTTTCAACCGTGCTGAGTTGAAGCAGGAGGAGCCCGAGGTTTACGCGCTCATGGCTCGCATCTGGGACGATGCCAAATAGAGGTGGACTGCAAAGTTATTTTGCCGCCGCAGCCGCCTCGGGCAGAGGTGAGACTTTCATCGACTGCAATAGCTCATTGAGATCCAGCTTCACGTACGGACGATCGGCGGCCGGCTGTGAGTGACTGGCATTTGCCACGTAGAGTACGCCGTCTGCGGGTACGAACAGCACGTTGTGCAGGTTTGAGTCCATGGCGACTGGGCGGCACATCAGCGTCCGCGCCGATTCGGCATCGATACCTCCGTGTAATTTAGTCACTCGTTTTCGCAGTTCGTCGAGTCGCGAACCCGCTGAGAGAACCACGGCATCTTTGATCCCATCGCCCAGGCGAGGATGAGATTCACCCGGCATGATGAACTCGACCGATTCGGGATAGGCTGCGACCCCGACCGCCCGATTCGTCTTGCCGTCGGCGAACACGTAGTAATATTCGCAGGTGCGCGGGCTTGTTTTCCACAGATTGATGACCTCATCGAGAGTCGAGCATTCCTCGAGGGCACGCCGCATCAATGTTGCCATCGGGACTCCGTCCCATTTACCTTCTCCGCGACCACCCATCTCACCTAACGAGATCGCCTTCGTATTCATCCCGCTGACGCTGCCGATGAAACCCCCGTAGCCCACATTCGCGAACGCGATCTTCCCTTTCGGTGCCACGATGAAAGTTGTCGCGGCATCTTGCAGGCCGATGGTGGTCATGTAGTCGAGAACGCGTCCGTGGTAAAGTTTGCCCCCTTGGGTCGCACTCCCAAAGACGGCGAATCCTGAGCAGTGAAACATCTCGGGAAACACATTGACCGCTTCCGCGAGGTCGGCATCCAGTCGAAGGCTCTTGGCCAACGCTCGGGTCTCTTCCTTGTGATCATCGGGAATGTGAGGCGATAGTCGTGCGTAAGCTTGTTCCAAATCATGGCGGAACCATCGGCCATTGACGACGGTTTGCACGGTGCCGAATGCATTCAGCACAGAATCGACGCAGCGCATCGCCTCGTCTCGCAGCAATTCACCGTGGGCAGTTCCGATCTGCTCTGGAGTCCCTTCGAGTAGCACGACCCGATGTCCGTCGATCCAACGCAACTCCCCATGTTCGACGTGGCGCCCTGCTTGCGATGGTGAAGTTAAACTGGGGCCAGGAGCAAGAACCTCGGTCGCGCGGCGTACGCCGCGAACAAGTTGCCGTTCCAGTTCCATTCGATCGATGGAAACGGATTTGAAGTCTTTCCAGTCGTCGACGGGCAACAGTGGGCCAATATGGATTCGATTGACCGAGACTTTGGTTCCCTCGGCGGTGAGTTCGAGCAGTTGAGACTCACCAAATTTGAAAGTGATGTTGTTGCCTGCTGTCCAACGTTCAGACTGAGGATCAAATTTGATTTTGAGGAGTTGCGAAAGGATGAGTGCTGTTGCTGCGGGATCGCCATTCTTGAGCAGAGGTGCATACACTGAAACTAAAGAGGCCGGACTGACCAACCGCGATACGATTCCTTTTGGTGAGAGCTGATCCTTCGCGTCGGCCTCGCCTTTTCCGATGAACACCACCTTGTGATGCGGCAGGGCAAACGCGGTGGCGTCGCGACGGCGGCGAATGTTAACGCTGTACTGGGGGTGGCTGAGTTCCAGGTCAAACGAATGGTCGTC
>DASYEA010000832.1:0-3071 GCA_036499265.1 Schlesneria sp.
GACCATGAACACGTTCTGCAGCCTGACCGTTCAATGTGCTCGCTGTCACAATCATAAGTTCGATCCGGTCACGCAAACGGACTATTATCGTCTGCAAGCCGTTTTCGCAGCGCTGGATCGAGCCGATCGAATGTTTGACCCCGATCCGAAAGTCGGCCATCAGCGCCAGCGATGGCTCGCCGAACAAAAGCAACTCAAAGCAGATGAGCAACGATTGGCGGCCGAGGTAACGCGGCTTTGCGGCAATGAACTGAAGGAACTCGATCAGCGGATCGCGTCAGCCCAGCAGGCAGTCGCCGGCCAGCGAAGACCTGAGTATGGCTATCACAGTGGAATCGAGCCGACGGCCGATAAAACGAAGTGGGTCCAACTCGACCTCGGCCGCGAAGTGAGTATCGCCAGACTTGCCTACGTTGGCTGTTGGGATGATTTCAACGGCATCGGAGATGGATTCGGCTTCCCCGTTCGATTCAAAATCGAAGCGTCGAATGATGAGTCATTCTCGACGAACACAGCGATGCTCCTGGATCGAACCTCCGCGAATGTTCCGAATCCAGGCACAGCTCTTCAGCAGGCCGATGTTTCCAATGTCACAGCACGATATGTCCGCTTCACGGCGACCCGGCTTGCCCCGCGTCAGAATGACTTTATCATGGCGCTCGCCGAACTAAGCGTCTTCGATGCAGATGGCAAGAACGTCGCAGCGGGTGCCGCAGTGTCGGCCATGGATTCGATCGAAGCTCCAGTTCGTTGGAGCAAGAAGAATCTAGTCGATGGTATCTATACCGGTCAGTCGGCAATGGACATCAATCAGTTGCGGGACCAACGTTCCGCATCGATCACAAAATCAGTTCCGCAATCGCTCCGCGATGAAATTCAGCGAACGGCGACGGCCCTTAACGATCTCTCAAATCACTTGGGAACCTTACCGGCACCGCAATACGTCTACGCAGGGATCGTCTATACGGGCGGAGGCACCTTCAGCGGAACAGGACCTTCTGGCGGGAAACCACGCCAAATCCGAGTGCTAAAACGAGGTGATGTTGGTTCACCTGCAGATGAAGTCGGTCCCGGATTCGTGCCACTACAACGAGGTCAAAGTGGCGAGTTCTCGCTTGCACCCGAACATCAGGAAGGAGCGCGTCGAGTTGCTCTGGCGAAGTGGATCGTCGATGAGAAGCATCCGTTGACTTGGCGCTCGATTGCCAATCGACTCTGGCAGCATCACATGGGACGCGGCATTGTCGATTCCCCGAACGATTTCGGTCGCATGGGGCAACTGCCGTCTCACCCGGAACTTCTTGATTGGCTCGCCTGTGAGATTCGCGATGGCAGAGCAGGGGAAGCCACATCTGTACGCTCGCTGAAGCAATTGCATCGGCAGATCTTGACGAGCGCCACCTATCGCCAGAGTTCCGATATCGAAGAGAACTCTGCGGCGTCAGCACCTCAGTCGGTTGATTCAACGAACTCTCTCTATTGGCGAGCAAATCGACGGAAGATCGATGCCGAATCACTGCGCGATAGCATGCTATGGGTCGCTGGCAAGCTCGATGACCGTATGGGTGGTCCCGCCTTCCAGGACTTCGTGATCGAAAAGCCCGAACACTCGCCTCACTACGAATATCAGTTGCATGATGCCGAAGATCCCCGATCGCATCGGCGGTCGGTCTATCGCTTCCTCGTTCGTTCGCAGACGCAGCCATTTATGACGACCCTGGATTGTGCGGACCCGTCGATGATCGTCGACAAACGGAACGAAACAGTGACGGCGCTGCAAGCATTGGCACTGTTGAACAACAAGCTCGTGCTCTCCATGTCTCGTCACACCGCTCTGCGTATCGCCGCCGCTTCGCCCGACGAAGCGACGCAAATCGACTCAGTCTTTCGCCTCGCATTGGGCCGTTTCCCGAGCGCCGAGGAACGAAACTCGCTGATTGAATACGCACGGCAGCATGGGTTGAGCCAGGCGTGTCGCGTCATCTTGAACCTCAATGAGTTCGCGTTCGTCGATTGACTTAGTGCAATCATCAGTCGCTGAGCGGTTGTGAACTTCGAAGGTAGGCAAACAGGTTTCGCAATTGTTCTTCAGTCAAATCCTTGAGCTGCCCCTCGGGCATCAATGACTTTCGAGATTTGATCAGCTCGTCGATCTCTGAGCGTTCCAAAGAGATCGTCTGACCGTCGGGACTGCGTAACGTGATTGCCTGCGGATCCTGCTCGACTAGGAACCCGGTCACGACCCGTCCGTCGTTGAGAACAGCGACCTGCGATTCAAAGCCTTCACGGATTTCGGCGCTTGGATTGACGATGTGAATCAGCATCTGACGAATGTCATCTCGTTTGTAAGTAGTAAGGTCAGGGCCAATCTTGCCCCCCTGAGCATGCAGCGTGTGGCACTTGCCACACATTTGAAGATACAGCTTCTTTCCGGGATACGGATCACCGACTCCGACCAGCGTCGCCGTGTACCGTTCGATTTGTCCCTGCATATCGGCCGTGGTTGCCCCTTCGACGCTGCCCCAATGCTTCTGAACGAGCGAGGCTAGCCGGTCGTCTTTGTAAATCGTCAAACGGCGAACGGTATCAAGCGGCAGTGACGTCGCGGCGATGTCACCGGCATCGATGGACTCAACCAATGCTATTGCCCATGGTTTCCGACTTACTAACAACGACTGGGCGACCACGCGAACATCTTCATTCAGGTTGCGATATTGCTGCAGAACCACAGATGCGATTTCCTGGTTCGGGTATGCCTGCAGTGAGTTCAAGATCGCAGCTTTCAGACCGTCGTCACCGGTGTTCTTCAATGTTTCCAGCAGCACGGGAACAGCCTGCGGCTGCTTCACTTCACCGAAAAGAGCAGCATATTCGGTTCGCTTCGATGCGGGTGCTGTCTCATCGGCAATCATCCTCAGAGCTTCCGCACTAGCGGCGGCATCTCCCTGTCGAACCTTCAATGACAGTGATCCGCCGCCTGCTGCGGCCAGTGCCTGAATCAACTCGGGCGGAACATTGGTCATGGATCGGCCCTGGTACGCCTCTTCAAAGCCCTGCATCAGAGCCTTCGT
>DASYEA010000833.1:0-7001 GCA_036499265.1 Schlesneria sp.
GTCTTCACCAAGGCGGACTCGTTCTGTGGCGGCAATGAATAACTCTTCAACAGTCGCCGAGAATGGGGCGACGACCGGCCAGGTACTCAGCATTTCTTCTTTGGAAAGGTCACCGATTTGATCGGCCGATTGGCCAGTCAACCAGGTCAACCGTTGTCGCGCCACGGCGAGTCGGCGCGACGCATCGTCGAACATCGAATCGGCTCGACCGACCTTTTGCTTCGCATCGAAGACTGCCTGCTCACACGCCGCCTGAAACGTGGCCGAGGCCGAGTCGCGAGCGGAGGCTTGTTCCAGGACCATTCGCTGACTGATGACGCCACCGCTGAGCGGTTTCAAGTTGGCATTGATGGCTTCCGCCGTGCGGAACTTGGAATAGGCCGAGAAAATATCGCGACGGTAGTCTCCCAGGATGCGATCTTGAAACTCTTCTTCGAGCGACGCGATCTCTTGTGGTCGCTTCAGTTTCGCCATCAGATCAATCAGGTTGGTCTGGATGGACCGCCACCAGTCGCGGTCTCGTCGAGCCAGCTCGAGATCGGCCTGCTGCTTCAACACGTCGGCGCGACGCTCGCCCAGTTCGGGGCTGTTCACAACCGCCAGCAGTTGCCCTGCTTCCACGCGATCACCGACCGTGACGGCCATTTTCTGAACGAGCCCGTCGGCGGGCGACTTCACTGACACATGCCGAGTGCCGTTGTATTCGATTCGGCCCGGCACCGTTCGCACCGGATTCAGCGTGCGCTGTTCGACCGCAGCGACCTGGATCTTCGCCGCCGCGAGCTTCGCATCTGTCAGTGTGACGTGATCACGACGAACGGTTGTGGTCGGCTGTTCCTTGGCGCCGGCTTCGGGGTGAGTGGTTAGCAGGTGATAGCCGCCTGCGACCCCAGCGGAAGCACCTAATAAAACGACTGCCGTCATCAATTTTCGTTTCACGATGAAACTCCGTCTGTGCAGGAACTTCACGTCCAAGGTGTCTCGATCAGACCCAGCGGGACGGAGTTCGACTGGCGAGTTGCCAATGTGGTTGGGCCATCGGCTCTAAGAACCAATGAAGAATGATCCCGGTGAAAAGCACCGTGAATCGCACGCTCAGAATGTCTGCGAGATCAGCAGCGCGCGACGCGCAACAGTGTTCCCAGCGAGACCGAGCCCAGATACGTATCGAGAAATTGCGTCGACGCCGTCGGCTTCAATCGAGGACCGGCTTCCGGATAACTCGACAACCACGCGGTGACCGTGCAGGCACTGGCGATGTTCAACGGGCTAGCCGCCTGCTGAGTTTGAAGCTGACTGTCTTGAGAATCCTGCGGGCAAAACGGACAGGGACAATCCTGCGATTCTTCGCCTGGGTGATGGGCTGGCTTAGGAATCAGGTGCCAATGCCACCCAAAATCGATGTGCGAATTGATGGTGACATCGGAGTGATAGTGAGCCAGATGCCCCGTAAAGGTCGCGGTCGCGGCCGCCGCATCGACATCCGCACTGTGCGCGTGGACCAGCGGAATCGGGCCGTTCCACAACGACACAATCAGCGCCAACCGTCCGAAAATGGACAGCCATCGTCTGCTGGTGCGAGGTTGTGAACGGCGGGCGTGCATCAAATTCCCTTGCTGATGATCCAGTAGATAATGTATCCCACGGACCCGCGTCGTCAATCGGCCAGTTTTTGATCTCGAATAATTTAGCTTGAGCGCGACACGACAGGATTCCGCATGTGGATCACGGAAATAGTTCGCCGCAAGACATTTATGAAAAACGGGAAATCATAAAACCAGAAAAAGCGAGCCACGGATGAACACGGATTTTCACGGACAAAACAAAAGACGCAGTTCAATGGCGACGAGGTGAAAATCGGTTGCAACTCATTGCTGCCCTTCATTCTTATCCGTGTTTCATCCGTGTTCATCCGTGGCCAATTCTTCCGGGGTCAGAGCTCATCTTCCCCAGATTGCCAGAGAATGCTACATCTCGTCTGGATTTTAGTGAGACCGGCGACTGGCGTCGCTTCCGGGACTGTCGAAAGCGGATTTTGAAATGGCTCAGGCCCCTCCCATCACCAACCTCGACAAAGCAGCCACCCTGCTGGCTCGGCTTGATCCGAAAGCTTTGGACAAGGTGTTTGAGATGCTGGGGCCCGAGTTCGCAGGCAAACTGCGACCGATCGTCTCGGCCGTGACCAAGCGGAAAGATTTTACCGCACTGACCGAGCAAGTGTTACAAGAATTTCGAGAACTGCAACAGGATGTTCAGGCCGCCGTTGTGGGTGCCCCCGTCCTGCAGCAACAGTTGCAATCAAGTCTGCATCCAAGCGGTCAGTCCATTTCGAATGAGGATCCCTCCAGCAGCACGACCGCTGAGGCCGCAGCTCCAGTTCCAACGACTCCAGCACCGACAGCGCAGCAAGATCCGAACATGCTGCCGCCGCCGGCCGAAGATCCTGAGGACGCCGCGATCTGTGCCGAAGTGACATCGTTGAAAAAGGTACCTCCGGCAGTTCTTGGCGCCGCACTTAAGGCCGAAACGCCGCGCATGATCGCGACCGTGTTGAAGCAATTACCCGCCGAACTCAGTGGTAAGGTGCTGGAACTGCTCCCCGCCGAACAGCGGCAAAACGTCTTCCTGATGATGGCAGACAAGATCCAGATCAGTTCAGCGATCGTTGGTCGTGTCCTGCAGCGCGTGTTGGATGTCTGTCGCACGGTGAACCCTGCGGCCGTCGCCCGGACGGACCGCCGAGTGACAACCTTGATCGGCATCCTGCAGACCGTCGAACGTGAAGAAAAAATCCGCCTGATGGAAACGCTGGCCGAACGCGATCCCGAACTGGCCGCCAAAGTCGACGACTTGATGTACGACTACACGGATGTCCTGCGAATCGAGGATCGATCGGTCCAGAAGCTGTTGGGGCAGTTGGAACAAAAGATCGTCGCGATGGCGCTGAAGACCGCACCCGAGGATCTTCGTCAGAAGATCATGAAGAACTTGTCCGAGCGAGTTCGACTGGCATTGACCGAAGAAATGGAACTGCTCTCGGGTGTTACTCCGTCCAAGGCGGATCAGGCTCGTCGCGAAATCGCGACCGTCATCCGAAACCAGGACAAAGAGGGCGCGATCATGTGGATGGAAGGCTAATTCGCTGCCGCGTCACCAATTTCGCGCAGCAATTACATCTTCACCTCTCAATCTCCAAGGACACGGAGGACGACAAACGGACACCGGTCAACAACCGATGCCCGTCCGTGTCAATTCACTCTTTTCGGACTACTTCGCAGCAGCATCCTTCACGGCTTTTTCCTGCTGTTGCTTCGAAATTTCCGGGTTCGGCGTGGAGTCCCCTTCGACTTCGCCACGGATCCACTTGATCGCCGCTTCGGTGGAATCGAGGAATCGAGCGTCCGTCCAAGTCGAATCGTTGTGGCCCAGGTTATTGAAGAAGATCTTTCCGTCGCCCCAACTGCGGCACCAGGCGACTGGCACATGCTCGGCATGGATCACTTCGACTTCCTTATCTCCTTCTTTGACCTTTCGTCGTTCACCCTTCGTCTGGCATTTGGCGATGTTCAAGCTTGCCAGCAGGTGGACGTTCTCTGGTACCCAGTGATCGTACCAGTAGATTTCGTCCTTGATCTGAAACTCGTCGCCAAACGGCTTCATGGTTGGATGCTTCGGATCCTGAACGCTGACCGTTACCAGTTCGCCGGCATTCCAAGGGTGACCCTTGAACGTCCCGCCGCACAGATCCCAATACCACTTATGAGCCGGGTTGTTCGTGCGATACGTGTCGGCGGCCGAGTGGAACCCGATCCAGCCATGTCCCTTCTTCTTCAGCCATTCGTTCATGAAGTAATCACGATCGGCATCGGCGATCGGCAGTTCGCCGGTCGTGTAGAACATGACGATGTCATACTTCTGCAGATTCTCTTTGGTGAAGTCCGCAGCCGCATCTTGAGTGCAGTGGATGTCGAACAACCCGGTCTTCTGACCAAGCTGCGTCATCGCCACTTCCGAAGTCGCCAGATCCTTCTTATCGCGATTTACCGGGTTGTGCCGGAATCCCTTGCTCTGAGTCAGAAATAGAATCTTCGACTTGTCCGCCGCGGCACCCACGTCCGACAGCAACAGGCAACCCAACGCCGCAGCAAGCAACAAACGAGGCAATTTCACAGTGAATAGCTCCTTGAAGGCAAATCTCAATCGTCAATCAGCGACCCGGATGATAACCCCGTCGCCAGAGAGTTTCACCTGCCGGGCCAGCCCTGGCCAGCCACAATCAACAAGTGGGTGCAGTCGTTAGCTGGTGATCAAGCAAGGCACTGAATGCTGTGGTGCCAGGGTTTTGGAGCCCTCAATTCGATTCAGCTTCAAGGATCGGGAGGTCGACAACTTCAACCGATGCCGCGCCCTCCCAGAAGGCGATCACTCCGACTCGGTTGCGGATATACTCAATAGTACGACCAGACAGATCACTGGCGCGGCTATTCAGGTTTGGCAGGCGCGGGGGCCGCTGCGGCGGGAGGCGCAGCCGCTTCGGATTGCGGATGCAGCACAAACAGCATTCGCAATGCTCGGTTACTGATCTCTCCACTGGCAGGCTTCGCGCCGTCGTAACTGGCAACGCTTCGCCGTTGCGGCTCAGCGCGAAATGGATTCAATGCGACCGTGTTGGATTGCGCCGGATTCAGCCCATAATTGGAAGCGACCGAATTCCCGAGCGTGATCGAGTTGTTCATCCGGACGAAATCATACCCCGGCTCAACCCGCGCCAGTTCCTTTAACTGTCCCCCATTGCCCAGGGGGGGGCCGTTTCGCGAGTACACTTCATTTCGATTCATACCGCGGGTTGCATTTGCGACCTGCTGACGCTGCAGCTTCTCGATCCCATCCCGACTGTTGCCGTTCTGGGTCGTGAGGTCTGAAAGTCCCTGGTTTGCACCGCCGGCGTTCTGGTAACCGTCCCTTTGAGCCAGAGCTTCGAGCACAATATCGACATTCGGCATGTCGGAATCCGCTTTTGGTCCGGTATCTTTCGCATCCGACTGTTTCATTTTATCTGCCGCGGCCCCACGACCTCCAGATTCTTTCTTTCGCACCATCTGCGCGGCCTCATCCCCATTGGCCGCCAATTGCAGCGGAGCTTGCGGACTCCATTTCACGAACAGATCATGATGACGATCTATGTCTTTCAGTGTGTTTGCCAGTTTCTCACCCGGCGCTTCCAGATAGATCACGACCAGATCGTCGGGAGATGCTTCGCCCTCTTTTTTGACGGACCGGCGGGCAATGGAATTCTTCTTCAACAGCACTTGGATCTGGTCGGCACTGCGATTAATGTCGACCACTTCCAGATAGACGACTGCGACATTGCTGTTGGGGTCCGCGGCCTTGGGCATCAAGGCGACCACTTCGCCTTTGCTGACACTCTGCAGAAATTCGTCGTTCGTTTGCCCCAACTCATTCAGCGCCATCGATTGCTCTTCGGCGGGTGCTGTATCAGCGACAGGTGACATTGCGGCGGCGGCATCAGGAGCGGTACCGGCAGCCATCCCCGGGCCGGCGGACTTCAGCGCCGCTCCCATGGGACGCGGTGCGACCATTCGCATTGACGGACTGGGACTTGGTTGACCAGCGGAGCGAATCGCTTCCGCGTCAGCGAGCTCGATGCCGGCGGATTGCTCCTTCATCTGCGAGTTCAAATGGCCAGGCTGATCGTCCACCCCAACTACAGACAGATCCTGCTTTGATTCCAGCGTCGAAACTGAAGTGGAATCACTCGCGATTGGCGCCATGGCGACGTGCTTCGCCCCATGCTCGGCCGACGGGCTGGTCAAGGCGATCACCAGTCCCATGGCTGCTGCCGTAACGGCGGCTCCCACGAATCCCGCTTTCCAATCGCGCCACACGTTTCGAATCGGCATCGGTGCCGCCACAGCAGCCGCTTGCACTGGCGTGGCCATCTGTTCGGTCTGACGCAGGACGTTGCCCATCAATTCAGCAGGAGCCGATTCGCGAGGGAATGAATGCAGCAGCGCCGACAGCTTCGCCGTTTCGCTCAGTTCGCGCTGCGCGTCGTCACTGCCCGCCAGCAGGCGCTCAACCACAGCACGTTCCTCGGGCGAGGCTTCGCCGTCGAAATAGGCCGAGATCAATTCATCGGGAACCTGCGGATTCATGGTACTTGCTTCTTCCTGCCGAACACTCGGCCACCGTCACTCTTCACCATCATCGACTGCAAACGACCGCCTTGTCTTAAGAGTTTTCGACTTCACAACAACTCAGGCTTCAACAGCAACGACAACTTCGACCGAAGCTCCAACCGGGCTCGATGGATGCGGCTGCGGACAGTTCCGAGCGGCACCTCCACGACTTCGGCGATTTCTTCGTAACTCATTCCATCCATTTCTTTTAGCACCAATGCCGTGCGAAACTCGTCCGACATCTCAGACAGGGCTTGCCGCACCAGCCGCTGCCTGTCTGACACATCCAGCGCGTAAGACGGCTCGTTCGCAGGATTTTCATCGGTTGGCTCCAGCCCGCAGTCTTCGCGTCGCGATTCCACCGAGGCCGTCATTCGTCGCGTCTTCCGCCGAGCACTGGTGGCGGCGTTCAGAGCAATCCGAAACAGCCAGGAATAAAACGCCGCCTGCCCTTTAAAGCTCGACAGCTTCTCAAAGGCATTGACGAACGCCTCTTGCGCCACGTCTTGAGCATCTTCGGCAGATCCCAACGCGTGCCACAAACCATGATATAAACGATGCTGGTACCGCTCGACGAGCTGCCCGAAGGCGTCTCGCCGACCAGCCAGGCATTGGTCGATCAGCGTTTGGTCGGATGGAGCGTTCACGATGACTGACAGTTTAGACGACGGGAGCAGGGAAAAGTTCCCAGAATCCACGGGACGTTTCATTTGGCCAGATTGTAACGCCACCCGCAGTCCATCCGTAGATTGTGCTTGCGGTCACATTTCAATCAATCATACCGACAGTTGAATGGCTGAC
>DASYEA010000834.1:0-5016 GCA_036499265.1 Schlesneria sp.
ATCTGCTTCGCGCGTTCGCGATTGGATTTCTCCATCGTCACCTGCCAGAACAAGCGATCGAGAACATGCGGAGATTCGCCTTCGGATGTCGCGGGGACGCTGGAAATCAGCGTGACGGTTACTTGAGTGGCGGGGGCAGGACGTAGCGTCAGATCGGCGACGGATCCGTGCGATTGCACCTTGAAGCGGACGGGCAGATACAGGTCCGGGGGCGGACCGACAAGTTCCGCGCCGCCACTATCGGACGTTCGAAGAGCTCCGACCACGGCTTGATATTCACCAGGGGCCAATACATCCGTGGTGAACCACCCGTTGGCATCCGTGGTGTAGACAAAATTGGGCTGCGCGGTCTCGTCCGGGAAGGAAGGCGTGTTGGCGCGAATCCCGGCGATCGGGACTCCTGCGGCGTCGAAGATCTGGCCGCGAACTTTCGTTCCCTGGACAGCACGAATGTCGCCGAGATCAGTTTGATCGGCAGTCGCGGTCGTGTAGTTCCTGCCAAATTCGGCCGTGCGAAATTCAAGTTTGACCGTTTGCTTCGCGGGAACATTGAAACGAAATCGTCCTTCCATATCGGATTTGGGAGAACCGACTATCACCATGAAACCCTCGGTGCCATTGCAATAGATTGGGACATCGTGCAGTGGCATGCCATCCTTGCCGAGCAAACGTCCAGATAGCGTCCTGGCTGGTGGAAGCGCAATCTCCTGAATCTCTGCCAGGGATCCCTCATCGGCCTGAGCTGGCTGCTGCCCTTGCTTCAACACCGATCCATCTTTCGCGATCAATCCCAATTCCTGCAGGCTTGCAAGTGTCTGGCTTTTGAAGACCTCACCATATTGCGGATGCGTCACATGGACCCGGTAGTCAGCGCGACAACCCTTCTGGAAGCCTGATAGCAGCCTTTGCGGAATCTGCATGACGAAGCGCCCTTCGACATCCGTCACAAGGTTGTACTCGCACAATTTGTGGAACGAATGCTCTCCCCAGGCAGCGACCTCCACCCGGGCGGTGGCCCCCGCAATGGGTTGCTTCGTCTGGGCATCGCGAACAAGGCACGGCAGTGCCAGATAGTCGACGGTGACAGCCCCCAGGGCGGGGCGGGTTGTCATCGCGGCATCCTGCCATCCTGTCTCTCGCGCGCGCTCGCCCTGACTGGCAATCGAATCGAGTTGCCGCAGAGCGTCGATCCGCTGCTGGTTTTCAATCACACTCAGCGACAACGTTCCGGTCCGCAGTCTTGAGCGACTGACCAGCCCTGTGTCGACTTCCGCCGACAGGCGGTAGTCACCCAGTCCCACGGCGACGGCCGTCTGTCGATCTGACGCGGCACCAAAACCGACATCGATTGTCGGCCATAGCGCGATCGCAGCGGCGCCGATCAACACCCATTCGCCCGGTTGCAGTGTCGTTTGGTGCTGCACAATATCGAGATACGAATCAGCAGGTGGTGCAATGGTCAGTGGTTTGCCAGCAGAATCAGTCATCTGAGGTCGCCATGCCACAAGCAATGGAACTCGCGATGGTGGCATGCGCCTAGCATCTTTCTCGCTGAACTGCTGCCACGAATAGGTCTTGGCCTCACCGCTGGCATTTCGAACAAACACCTTCACTGGTACAGATTCGCCGACAGTTCGTTGCCAATTGTCTTTCGGGCCCGGAGATCGAAATGCGAGGCCCGCTTGGAATCCATCGACGACAGGCCCCCAGGCTGCGCCGGCCAGTCGGTCACTGGGCTGTTCGTTACGAAAAGGTTCATCAGTGGTGAGCCGATGAATGTCGATGTCCAGAGCCGCCTTCTGATTGCGTTTGCTGATCTTCAGAACGGCCAGATGCCCTTCTGCTGTTCGAATGGCAAGGCAGTGAGCATCGTCGAGAGACAGGACGACGCTTCCCTCTTTTTCGAAACGAGACTTCAACTCTGAGGTGGGGATCCTCGCGGCGCTGTCAGGATCCCCTTGATCCAAGGCGATCAGTCTGGCACCGCGAAACGCGATCCACTGTTGCGTCGCATCGGACCAGGCCAAATCCCCATAGCCGAGGTTACGCAGCCACCGATCGTGATGCAGGCACGTATCACCGACGCCGGAAAACGAACCAGAATTGATGACATCCATCTGGCTCAAGTCAATCACGCGACGTTGAAAAGCTCGGTCAAACGCTGGGACCTGCAAACGCGTCACCAAAACGTCAGACGGTTTGTCCGCGGCTTGAGCATTCGCTGGCATGCCTGCCCCAAGGCTGCCTATCAGACCTAAACAAAGGCCAACCGCGAAGAGCCATTTCGGCATGCTGTTGTCTCCAACTCAGCGAAACACAAGCGCGGACGAATGACAACCGCGCGAACCTGGCATCGTGTGTATATCTCGCGCAAGGATGGATTACGATCCTCTGTTTTGGAAATTCGTCGCCGACCGCATTGAGCGGCCTTCACATGCAATCAAACAGGCCAACTCTGACCTGCCTGGACGTTGGAAATCGGGCTCTCTCCGCTGAAGCTGGCCTCCACGTTTCGCCAGTCACCGGAGAGAGCTCACGTTAAGCGGAACGTTCAGGACTGACCTGCGGCGAGGGCTTGCACGTCGCTCGTCGTCAAGGGCTTGCCGCCCACTCCCCACTCGCCACTCTTGACCTCTTCAATCACAACCCAGGTCACTGGCCGCATGTTCTCGCCCTCGATAGAAACCATCGTATCCGTGAGCTTGCGAATCATCTCTTGCTTTTGCGCATGTGAAAAAACACCTTCGATCAATTTGACGTTCAGTAGCGGCATCGGAGCGCTCCATCCGGTTGTTGAAGTTGCTGATGTGATTCAGCACGCACCGCAACTTGAAAAGTGCGTACCGTCGAATTTGCAGGCTTGTGACGAACATCGCCATTAATAGCACGATCGGTCGTACTATTTCATTTCTTGAAGTTAACGACCGATCGTGCTATTTTCAAGGCATGGCAAAACGAAAAGCAGCAACAACAGACGCTCCAACCGGCGAGCCTCGCCGTTCGGCTGGACAGCTCAGTCGCGCCGCGATCCTGCTGACCGCCGCCAAACTGGTGACCGTGAAAGGTCTCGAGGGCCTGTCGATTGGTGAATTGGCTGCGGAAGTTGGGATGAGCAAGAGCGGGCTCTATGCGCATTTCAAATCCAAGGAAGAGCTGGATCTGGCGACAATTGAAACGGCTGCCACGATCTTTGACCGTGAAGTGCTTCAACCTGCAATGGCGGCCCCCGCAGGACTGCGGCGAGTCCGCGCCCTGACGAACTCATTCCTGCTTCATTTAGAGCGGAAAGTCTTCCCCGGTGGTTGTTTTTTTGCAGCCGTCCTCGCGGAACTCGACACACGACCTGGGTTGGCACGAGATCGCGTTTCCAAAGTGCTGGACGAATGGCTGACCTTGCTGACCCAGTGTTTTGCCGATGCCCAGGCAAACGGCGAAATCAGGCCTCAATCGGAAATCGCTCAAGCCGCCTTCGAAACGGAAGGGATGCTCCTGACCGCGAATTTCCTGTTCGTCATGCGGGATGAGATCACGCCATTGAATCAAGCGCGGCAAGGACTGGAAAACGTCATCACACGATTGGTCGCTAACATCGCGTCTAAGAAGAAGCGGCCACCCGGTTAACAGACACATGACGCGTCGATCTGGATTAGCATCGGATACCGAACTTTCGTCACTCGCATGACACATGGAGCCAACAATGCCGGATCGAATTGCAACGATGCAGGATATTTATGATGCCGAGGCCATCATCAATGAGCATCTGTCTCCGGCACCACTGGTTCGATCGTATCGACTCGAGCGAGAATTGAAGCTGCCCCCTACTCGTCGCGTCTGGTTGAAAGACTACGGCTGGACGCCGGTGGGTTCATTCAAATTGCTCGGTGCGCTGAACTGGGTGGCTCATCATGCCGAGGAAATCGGAGAGCGCCCCGTGGTTGCCCATTCATCTGGGAACTTCGCATCGGGGATCTCGTTTGCGGGGATGCGTTATGGTAAGCGTGTCATTGTGCTGATGCCCGACACCGCGCCGCAAGTAAAGTTTGAGCTGACTCGCTCATTCGGAGCCGAAGTCCGCACCTACAATGCCGCTCGCGATCACGAAACGGGCGAGCGAGATCGAATCGCCAAAGAAATTACCGAGGGCGAACACGCAGTCCAGGCATCACCCTATAACGATCTGCATGTGATCGCCGGCAACGGAGTCGGTGGCCTTCAGATCGGTCGTGATCTGCGACAGATGGGTCGCGAGATCTCGCACTTCCTCTGCCAGGTCAGTGGTGGTGGCATCATGGCGGGACATGCTCTCGCAATCGCAGATCTTCATCCCACGGCACAGATCATCGGCGTCGAACCCGCCGGAGCAGACGATTTTTGCCAATCACTCCGCGCAAGTCAGCGAGTCCGCATCGAGCGACCGAACAGCATCTGCGACGGCCTGCTGTCGTACGATGTGGGCGAACACAATTGGCCGATCCTCCAGCACTGCGTGAGCAAAGCAGTCGCCGTCCCAGACAACACCACGCGCGAAGCCATGCGTTGGCTCTATGAAAATCACGGCCTGCGCACCGAGCCATCTGGAGCCATCGCCACCGCCGCAGTGCTCAACGGCCTGACCGATCTCGGCGGCACCGGCGACATCGTCATCATCATTAGCGGTCGCAACGTCGACGAGCCCAAGTTTCAAGAGTGGATCGGCGCGGGAACGTGACTCGGGTGCGGTCGTTCTTTGGCGGTCAGTTGAACTGAAGAGTAGAAATCACAGGGTGCCTCGATTTTGTAGCATAAATATTCTCCACATCATTGATGGCCGGTCGAGGAGGCGGCCACGATGAAGTGATTGGCCGGTGTTTACCACACCACGGGGCACGGCGTTTCGCCTGAAAGGCGTCCACAAATCAGCCCGGGGCAGAGCGAAGCGCCGCCCCGGGATTGTGGACCTACGAAACGCCAGCTCTGTCAGGGCGACACAATCTTTCCGATGTGCAATTGTGCGGCCCTTTCAGGGCGGGGAACTCG
>DASYEA010000835.1:0-3363 GCA_036499265.1 Schlesneria sp.
GTCAAGCAGACTGGACGGCTGGCAAGTTCGGCGGTGCGATCAAGCTCGATGGAAATTCCCATATCGAAGCGGGTGACCTGGCCAACTTCGACCGGACGGATCGGTTTTCCTACGGAGCCTGGGTCAACGTCGCCAGCAAGGACGCTGCCACGATCATTTCCCGGATGGACGATGCCGACTCACATCGTGGATTCGATCTGCTTTTGGTAGGTGGTAAGCTCACCGCTCATCTGGTGCATCACTGGCCTGATAATGCTTTGCACGTCGTGACCAAAGCCGAGGTGCCGATCAACGAATGGAAGCACGTCTTCGCCACGTACGACGGCTCTTCGCAGGGCGAAGGCTTCAGCCTGTACGTCGATGGCAAGCGGCAGGACGTCGAAATCACGAACAAGCATCTTAGCGAGACCACTCGCACGACCAAGCCGTTGCGAATCGGCCGGCGAACATCGGGCGCTCCTTGCCGCGGACTGATCGATGACGTGCGAATCTTCGATCGGGAACTGTCTGCGGATGAAGTCGCGGCAGTCGCCGGGACGGATGGGGTTCGAGATCTGCTGGCGATCGATCGAGACAAGCGAACCGCCGACCAGTCGACGTTGCTCGCGAAAGCCTATCTGGGTCGATTCGATCCGCAGTATCAAGACTGGATTGCCAAGCGAACGGACACCGATCGTCAGCAGGCCGAACTCGACAAGCTGATCCCCACAGCGATGGTCATGCTCGAAATGCCTCAACCGCGAAAAGCATTCGTGCTCAAGCGAGGCCAGTACGATCAGCCCGCGGATGAGGTTCAACCGAACACCCCTGCCAGCTTGCCGCCGTTCCCTCCGGAGGCACCACGGAATCGTCTCGGATTGTCGCGTTGGCTGCTGGCAACTAACAACCCACTGACCAGCCGAGTGGCCGTGAATCGTGCCTGGAATCTGTTTTTCGGTGCAGGACTGGTCGAGACGGTCGAGGACTTCGGATCGCAAGGCCAATGGCCCACACATTTGGATCTGTTGAACTGGTTGGCAGTGGAATTCATGGAGTCAGGATCTCCTCAGGTGCGCTTCCAGGGTTCCGGCCTCACCGTTGATTCATCGCGTTGGGATGTCAAACGCCTGCATCGATTGATGGTGACGTCTGCGACTTACCGGCAGTCCTCGAATGTTTCGGCAGACCTGCTCGAGCGTGATCCGCTGAATAAACTGTTGGCTCGTGGACCGCGATTCCGCCTACAGGCCGAAATCATCCGTGATAGTGCGTTGGCGACTGCGGGCCTGCTGTGCGATCACGTCGGCGGCCCGAGTGTGTCTCCATATCAACCGGCCGGGCTGTGGGACGATGTTGCTGTCGGGGCGGATTATGAGGGGACCATTTACCGCCAGGATAAGGGCGAAGGACTATATCGTCGCAGCATGTACACCTTCTGGAAGCGAACCTGTCCCCCGCCGGGCCTGAACACTTTTGATGCCCCCGAGCGTGAAGTCTGTACCGCGAGAAGATCACGAACGAATACCCCGCTGCAGGCACTGGTTCTGATGAATGATCCCACCTATCTGGAAGCGGCACGCAAGTTGGCCGAGAAGACGATGCGACTCGGCGGGGCCAACGCCGAATCTCGAGCGATCTATGCGTTTCGTTCGGCATTGTCGCGTTCGCCCACGGCACCCGAAAAGGACCTGATCTTGAGGCTGTATCATCAGCGTCTGGAAAAACTACAGAATGATCGTGCGGCGGCGAAGGCATTGATTGCGGTCGGTGACTCGGCACGCGATGAATCGCTGCCAGAGGCCGAGTTGGCGGCGTGGACCAGCGTGATGAGCGTGATCTTGAATCTGGACGAGTCGATAACCAAGGGATAGCAGGTACGTGATGACCGATAGCAACAGCGAGTCTGTGGATCAAGATTCCGTCGCACGCGAAATCAAGCAGAACTGGCCGCTGATCAACGAGACTTTGCCCGAACCGCCTGTGGTTCCTTACCCGGACGAACACTGGGACTGGCGAGCGATTAACAGTCGCCCTCTGGTCGATCCCACCGCCTGGGTTGCTCCGGGTGCCATCCTGTTGGGGCGAGTCAAGCTGAAGGCTCGCAGTTCCATTTGGTACAGTTGCGTGCTGCGCGGCGACCAGGAATGGATCGAGGTCGGTGAGGAATCGAATGTCCAGGACGGTTCGATCCTGCATGTCGACGAAGGTTACCCCTGCGTCATCGGCGATCGAGTCACATTGGGTCACAAAGCGATCGTTCACGGATCGGTCGTTGGGAACGGGGCCCTGATCGGGATTTCGGCGACCGTTCTGAGTCGATGCGTTATTGGAGAAGGGGCCTTGATCGCGGGAGGTGCTTTGGTGATGGAAGGGACGATCGTACCGCCTCATACCTTGTGGGCGGGTTGTCCCGCTCGCCAGATCAAGGAATTGAGCGAGTCCCAGCGGGCTCGGCTGGCCGCGACGTATCGTCATTATGTGAATAACTCCGCTGGATACGCCGCAAAAATGTCGCATCCCGGCTCTGATGGAATCTAAGCGTCGCATTGATCTTCACCAATTTCGCTTGACGGGCTAAATTCCCGAAACACCGGAGTAGACCGGTTTTCGTTCCAGGGAAGGGGCCCGCGATGCGCGTTGCAATTTTTGAAGATGAATCTGCCAGGAATTTTGCACCGATCGCATTGCTTCGTCCTGTGTTTGAGTTGCTTTGCGGTCAATTCAGCGCTCGCGAACGCTCGTTGGAATTCTTGCCGGTCTCGGACTGGGCGGCGTTCGTTCGACCTGAACTGGCCGATGTTTATCGCGAAGAGCACCCCGGCTGCCGCGTCAACAATGCCGATTGGCTTGGTGCGGGGTCGACTCTGTTGATCAATGGCCGATGGCTGGCGGACCCCGCCACCTATTCCACGATCCGGCCTGATTCGGTCGGCATCATCGATGGAACAATCGCCTATCTGACATTGGATCCGCTCGAAGCGGCGTTGCTCTCGGGCGATAACTGGGATGACGCGCTGCCTCAGATCGCCCGCACGCGCACTCCAGTGAACGCGTCCGGCAAGCTGGCTCGTTATCCCTGGGACTTGATTCATCACAATCCCGATCAGTTGCGAGCGGACTTCGCGGCGCGAGATTTCGGCCTGTCTCAAGTCGAAGAGCAGGGACAGCATATCGCGATTCTCGGTCCCGCCGATCAGATCTTCATCGATCCCTCTGCCAGCATCGATCCATTCGTCGTGATTGATGCTCGCAAGGGTCCTGTCTCGATTGAGGCCGGGGCCATGATTCAGGCGTTTACTCGGTTGGAAGGGCCGTGTCACGTCGGAGCGAAATCGCAACTGTTTCGTGCCAATGTTCGCGAAGGGACGTCGATTGGTCCCGTCT
>DASYEA010000836.1:0-2266 GCA_036499265.1 Schlesneria sp.
AGCTTCTTGGGGCGTTCCCGCGAACAGATCTCCCCGGTGGAACTTCAAAGTGAAGTCGGCGTCTTTCAGCACATGTCCGGTGAGAATCAAAACCACGCTTTCGTTCGATTTCACGAATCCCTGTTTCACGAGCTTCTTCAGTCCTGCTAGTGTGACCGCTGACGCAGGCTCGCAACCGACTCCCTCCGCGCCGATCTCTGCTTTGGCCAGGGCAATTTCGATTTCGCTCACCTGTTCAACCGTGCCTTCGCTCTCACGAATGACCCGTAGCGCCTTTTTCCATGAGGCGGGGTTGCCGATTCGAATAGCAGTGGCCATAGTATCGGCGTGCACTGGAATCAGCTTCTCTCCGCCATTCTCACGGATGGTTCGCACCAGCGGATTCGCACCTTCGGCTTGAATCACCGAGATTCTTGGCAGCCGAGAAATCAGCCCGACCTGCTTCATCTCACGTAGAGCTTTGCCGATCGCCGAAGAGTTCGCCAGATTGCCGCCGGGAACAATGATGTGGTCCGGCGGTTCCCAGTTGAATTGCTCGAGCAGTTCGAAGGCGGCAGTCTTCTGCCCTTCGACGCGATAGGGGTTGACGGAATTCAGCAGATACACGGGCATGCGTTCGACGACTTCATTGAGCACGCGGACGCATCCGTCAAAGTCGGTCTTGAGCTGGCAGGTGATCGCGCCATAGTCCAGTGACTGCGAAAGCTTGCCCCATGAAATTTTGCCGTCGGGGATGAGCACCAGGCTGTGCAGGCCTCCGCGCGCGGCATATGCCGCCATGGATGCGGAAGTATTTCCCGTGGAGGCGCAAGCGACCCAGCGATATCCAGCTTGCCGCGCGAAGGATGCGGCTACAGTCATTCCGGTGTCTTTGAAGGAACCCGTGGGATTCATCCCCTGGTGCTTGGCGTAAAGCTGCTTTACCCCAGCCGATTTCGCGCAGTGTGGCAGCTCGTAAACCGGTGTATTGCCTTCGCGGATGGTGATGATCTGACTTGAGGCTATTTCTGGAAGAATTTCGCGAAAACGCCAAACGCCGCTCTGGTCAGCCGGGTCGAGCGATGAGCGGCGGCCGAGCCACAACTGTTTCAGCGCCGCGGCGTCCAGTCCGGCAGGCCCAGAATTCCCCCATCCGGGAAAGATAATTTCGAACAGGTCACGGCAATGTTCGCATCGAAAGCGGTCTGGCAGAGCGGTCTCGCCGCAGCCAATACACCGCACCTGCGAGACACTCCTCTCCGGCTTGATCGCTTGCTCGGGCATAAGTTTTCGTAGAAGGATTAAGAATAACAGACGGAATCCCGAGCATTGGTTGCCCGCGAGCGATCAAGTCGGACCAAACGAATGGCCGCTATTTTTTTCGCAGATAGCTGTCGGTTTTGTTGATCCAGTCGGCTCGCGGAGGATGAAATACGTCGATGCCTAGAGTGTCCCGCAATGCGACCGCTTCATGAGGCATGTTGGATGGTATGGTCAGCACCTCCCCGGAACGAACCACGATCTCTTTGCCATCGATTAGGAATTTCAGCTCGCCATCGATGATCGTACTCACCTGCTCGTTCTCGTGACTGTGCATCGGGACCACACATCCTTTTCTGAGCAGAATGCGCGCCAGCATGATTTCTTGGCCGACGATTAATTGCCGCTCAAAGAGCGGGGTGAGCACCTCGCGTTCGACCTGATTCCAGGCCAAATGCCTCAACTTGGCGGGTGGACGGCGTCGGCTCACGGTCCCTGCCAGAGCGATGCGCTTTCTGCTCCCAGACGAAGAAGGCTTCTTTTTTGCGGTCGTTTTCTTCATGGATCACAGTCCTTTGTAAGTACCGCCGTCCACCAAAATGGTTTGTCCGGTGATGTATGAAGCGCGTTCGGACGCAAGCCACACAATGGTATCCGCGACTTCGCGCGGTTCGGCGACGCGCTTCAACGCTGAGTCGGCCGCCCACATTGCGAAAATTTCATCTTCGCTCTTGCCCAACGCGGACGACCTCGCAGCGGCAAGTTGTTTCAAGCGATCGGTGGCGGTGTATCCCGGGCCGACATTGTTCACCAGAATGCCGTCTTTGCCGAATTCATTGGACAGGCTCTTTACCAGACCAACTACAGCGGCCCGCGCCGCGTTGGAAAGTACAAGGTCAGGAACCGGTTGCTTGGTGGAGATCGAAGTAAGCGTAATGAAACGGCCCCAGCGTTTCCGTTGCATGTGGGGAATTACTTCGCGCGCGAAATAGACCGCGCTCATGAAGTTCGAGTCCACGGCTTTGCG
>DASYEA010000837.1:0-3225 GCA_036499265.1 Schlesneria sp.
AATCGCCCAGCCGAGAGCACGTGTGGCGACAACATATTCGTCGCGAGCGAGTTGGTTGCCAGCGACGGCCGCTTCGCCGATGCTTTTCGTCGTCAGGGATTCAATCTGATTCTGACATCGATTGACCAGATCGGTGATCTCGGATGACGTTTGTCCTTCTTCGATCAGTCGCCGCAGAGTCCTCTGGGTCGCAATCGCGATTCCAGGGCCTGCTGCTCGTGATTCGACTGTGTTCGAATATTCGACCGCATCCAAACCGGGACGCAAATGCCCGATCTCGGCTGCGGCGGGGCGAGTCGTTCCATGAATCTTGCGATCAAGAACCAATCCACCACCGATTCCGGTGCCCACAGTCACGTAAAAGACACTGCTTGCATTGCGACCTGCGCCGAAGCAGGCTTCGGCAAGGCAGGCGACATCGCAGTCGTTGCCCAGCGTGGTTGGAACTCCAAGTTCCTGCTGTGTCCATTCGACGAGGGGAAATTGATCCCATCCAGGAACTTGATGACTGGTTTGAACGATGCCTTGAGCTCCCAGCACCGGTCCGCCAAATCCGTAGCCGACTCGCTGTACTTGGTACTCTGCCACAAGGTCGCGACCGACAGATCGGATTTGCTCGCGAATTCCCTCACCGCCACGTGCGATCTGAACATCGCGCCTCTCGAGGGCGACGAAGTCTGATCCATCACCTGCGCCGACTCCCAGTTGAAGCTTGGTGCCACCGATTTCGATACCGAGATACATATGTCGTGTGTCGCCTGAAGTTGGCCAGTGAGAAGTTGCGGACGGTTTTGCTCAACTATCCAGATGACGGAATTCGTTGAAATTAAGGTACTGCCAGTGGAGGTAGATGGGAGACACTTTCACCAACTTTGATTGCGGTCCGATCGCGGCGACGCGGCCTTCGCTTAGTACGATCACCTGATCACTTCGCCGAACTGTCGAGAGCCGACCTGGCAAAAATATGACTGTGCGATCGCGACAGATTCGATCATATGCATCCGAGAGAAGTGCCTTCGTGTCCTCATCCAATGATACTCGTGGTTCTTCGATGATCAGTAACGCAGGGTTACGGACCATGGCTCGGGCCAGAGCAAGCCGGAAACGCTGGGACACGTCCATCAAGTCGGAGCGATCCGGCAAGGCACTTTCGTAACCATCAAACATTTTGACGATGAAATTATGAGCGTGAGTCAACTTTGCCGCGTCAGTCGCCTGTTGCAGCGTGAAATCCGCTCCGCCGCGAATGTTGTCCAGAACCGTGCCTTGCAACAGTTGTTCGTCTGCACCGACAAAGACCGCTTCTGCTCGCAACGACTCTAAAGTGGCCCAAGCGATGTCTTCGCCATCGAAAAGGATGCGACCTTTTTGAGGTTCGATGAATCGGGGAAGCATCGAGACCAGCGCGGCACTTTCCAAGGCGTCCAACGAGACCAGCGAGTAGACACGACCGGCCTCAAGGGCCAGATCCATCTCGTTCAGCAGCAGCCGACCGGATGGAGATTTGTAGGAGACTGAATCAAAGTGGAGAGTCTTTCCAAGCGGTTGCAGAAATCTCGCACCGACGGCTTGGCTGACGGAGGGGATCTGGTCCAGATACTTGTGGATTCGTTCAGCGGATGCATTCGCCGAATGCAGGAATGCAGTTCGAGATCGCAACGCTTTGACTCCAGGCATGGCCAACAGCCAGGTCGCGACGAATACAATTCCTGCCGCAATCGAGAGTTCTTCTTGTCCAAGAAGAATATGCGTGGCCAGAATGAACAGTAGGAACGCGACAATCGCGGAACAGGCCGCGATGTCCCGCGAACGCAGGTGATGAGCCTGGTCAGCCGCTCGAAACTGTCTCGCGGCAAGTTCGTGAAACTTCACCAGATGCGCAGCAAAACGATCATGATCGACTTGTTCGATCCCTAGGCCCCGGACCAACCGGGCGGTCTGAAACCCATCCGCCTGACGAAGCAATTCCGCGTCCGCACGATCCGTTGCCAACTTAAATTCCGCTTCAGCGCGACGCTCTTGGGCCTCCAGATAGTACCAGGCCACGCCCAGGAACAGCAGGAATTGTGCTGACACCATCGGTTGAATCGAAAGCGCAAGAATTGCTAGGCAACAGAGCTCGGGCAAGAATCGGGCATCAATTTCGATCCACTTTGCTACGCTGCGACGAACGTTTTCGATTTCGATACCGAAGATCTCTGAAGCCGTGGCGAATCCGCTTCCATCCAAGTCTTCAGGGCCCAGTCGCAGTGCTTGGCGGTGGACATTGCGGCGCGAAGGGGCGACGGTTTCTAATGCGATCTGATGTGCCTTGGCTCTCAGTCGAGACAGGCAACCTGCTCGTGCGGTCCAGAGCAGAGCTCCAACGGCAAGCAGAGTCATCGCCCCCAAGATATTGGACTGTAAGACTTGGACATTTCGATAGAGCCAAGCAAGGCTTTCGCCCCACCACATGTCGCGAGATCGCCAGACCGCTGGCAGAATCCCCTGCTCTTGAAAGCTGAAGTGAACTGTCGGTGGTGGACCATCGGCGGGAGCGGCTTTGGGCGGCTTGTCCTGGTCACCTGGCTCCTGCTTTTCCGCAGACTCATCAGTTCTGGGTGGCTGGCCTAGGTCTGTCAGTCTGTGAAAGCGAGCGACTTGGTCTTGAGGAAGATCGATCGCCAAACGGCCTCGATCGGCCAGCATTCCGACGAACAAACCGGCGTCGAACAGCAGTAGCATCAGTAATAAAGCTGACAGCGCCGACCATAGCCAGACGATCAAGCCGCGTCGGAACAGATCTCGCGATGAGAAAATGTGATCGAGCGCACTTGGAACTGTTTTCGCCACGATGTTGCCGATGCGAAAGAGGACAAGCGGCATCCGTGCGCGAATTTTGACAGTGTCCAGTCAGGCATCGACCGTCGCGCCGCACGGGATCAATTTCAACCCACGCGGCGTTGGGTTTTACCCAGCCGTAACACCCCACCTCAACTAATGTACCGTGCTGAGGAAGGGTTGTGGAGACCGGAGGTCTTTCTACGCGAGGTCGCGATCCTCAAAAAGGATGAAGGCCAGCAAAATCGTTGCACTGCAGTAACACACGCAATAAATCGCGGCATTTCCCAAGTAGACGGGCGGCACAACCGCCCCGGTCGCAACAGCGGCACTGATATTGAAAGAGTCTAAGGTTGGTAGGACCGTCGCAATTACACGACCCATAAACAGCACAAATTCGATTCT
>DASYEA010000838.1:0-4353 GCA_036499265.1 Schlesneria sp.
AATCGTCTTCTGGCGCGACGAGCTTGAGGCCAATCTCGTCTTCGAGCACGTGCGGCGGCGGATCGAACTGCACATGCATCGCGCGCCACAAGGCTACGCGGACCGCGGTATTTTCCGGGCCGACTGTTTGCTTACCTTCCATGATGCTGACTCCATTCCTTTTGCGGTTTTTCCTCGTGACGACTGTCCCTTCGTTGGTCCGATCCGCGCGACTGATGCCGTTCGGATGTACCAGTTGAGGTCTACTTGAGACGTTCACTGTGATCTGAACGTTCTTTGTGTGGGATCTACGGAGAAACTGATCACTTTCGAAGAAGCGACAACTTGAGCATAATGGACCCAATGCACGGAGGCAATTTGGCGATTGAGTCATCTCCGTGACGAGCCTTGCCAAGGTCCCATGTTCGTTGGAAAAGAAAAATGGCGAGCAAATCGCAACGTCAAAAAGAGCGACACACGAGAAAGCGGCAAGAGAAGAAAAAGAAACAGCAAGGGCAGCAGGGGCAGTCACGGGGACGACCGTTTGAAATCCCGGCGATCGCCGTCGGGAGTAACGAACGTCATCGCCAGCGTCTTTCGCAGCAACTTCCCCGGGCTTGGGTAGGGGAGGCTCCCGAAGACGTGGCCGTGTTCGATGACGCCGTGCTTGCCGCCTTGTCGCCAGATTTGGCGCAGCAGGTCTCCATCGTCCGTAAAGCGCTTCAAGATACGACGGAGTCTCGTGGCGAAGAGGCTGTCAAAAGCGTCTCAGTGATTTCCCGTAGCAGCCCGCTGAGCGAATGGCGGCTATTCATTCGCGGCCTGGTAGATTGGCTGGCGGGTGACTCCAACGCCGCAGGCGAGGCTTGGCAGAGATTGGATCGTGAGCGGCGTCCGGGGCGAATCGCCACGGCCATGATGATCGCATTACGCTCAGATCTTGAACACGTTACTCCTTCGTCGGTGATCGAGGCATCTGCCGTCACCTCGCAGGCAGCCCCTTTCAGCCAATGGGATGACCAACTGCTGTATCATGGCAAGCTTCTGCACCGCGTGCGTTTTGACCGAGCCGCCCTGCGCGTGGCGGAAGCCGGTGTGCATGCTCAAGAGGAATCGAGTGAACTGCTACTGGGACCAGGGAAGCTTCGTTGGGTGAAGTTGTTTGCCAAAGAATATGGTGACACCGAACCCGATCTGGCAGCCGCTTTGCTGCAGACGGCACTTGGCCGAGCATTTGCTCAACCTTACTCCGACATGTTTGATGAGGCAGCCCAGTCTATTCCGGGGCCGCGACATGATCCGAAGAATCAATTGCTCACGTTCGTCTATTACAGCCGTTTCGCAGACAAATCTTCGTCGGCGAACAGATCGCAGCGGGCTCTAGAACGATATCTGAACATCGATCTGCCTCAAAATGAAGGCATTTCCAAACCGCTTCGCGGTGCCATCGCCAGTGAGATCCATTTCTACGAAGCGCAATCATTGATGCAGCCTACTGGCGGCCGCGCGATGTTTGACAGGTTCTACGCGCCCTCCGAAGATCCGAAGGCAATTCGCAAACATCTGCAGTCGGCATTGAAGGCAGACGCTACGAACCTTTCAGTTTATAAGGGATACATCGACTGGCTCAAATCCAAGCTGGACGACTATCGGTTGACGCCAAGCAAGGCCGAGTCTCTCGAAAAGGAGCGGGCTGAAGTCATGCGGAAATGGTCGCAGAGCCGGCCAGAAGATGTCGAACCACGGTTATGGTTGGTCGATTTCTTTCTCGAGAACGAACAGCTTGAAGAAGCGCGGCCGCACGTTGAGCATCTGGCCGCATCGCGATTGGAAGACCCGCGCGTCCGTGCTACGCCGTGGAAATGGCAACTTCTAGAGGCAATGCGATTGTGCCGCCGCAAAGCCTGGCTGGCGGAAGTGCCAGCCAGATTGAACGAGGCGGACACCATCTGGCCCGGCTGGCTTTCCAAACAGTGGCTTCCCTATCTGAGAGCCGCGTTGACATTGCGAATCGGGCAGGTCGACGAGTTTGAAAGCCAACGCCAGCAAATTAGTCAGGCTTCCGGCGTGGCGCACAATTCACTGGCCGATGCTTGTATGATGCTGGGGGCGGCTCAGCGGATGCGAGTCTCGGCAGCCAATCTGAAGCCTCTGCGGGCCACTCTTGAACTGGTTTTGAAGCAACTTAAGACGTTGCCAATCGAAGAGCTCATGGAAGCCGGAAGTTTCTTCTGGGATTTGCATCGTACGCAACTGATCTATCCAGCTTATCGGCTGCACGGACGCCAGATCGGCAAAGAGCTGTTTGCTCGCCTCACAAACGATTCCAAGCCGGTTCTCAATCACATTGACGACGAAGCCGTGCATAAGGCCGTGCTGTGGGGATCGGAAACGCGATATTGGTCGACGAGCTACAACACCAAGAAGCTTCCCTTCTTTTCGAAGCCGGCCATCCAGCGGCATCCGATGTTTGTCGCAGCCAGGGTGAACGCGTACCTGCACGAGCGATATCATTGGGGCCAGGAGGACAATCGGAAACTGAGTCCAATCTTACGTGAAGCCGCCACTTCACAACGCGATCCTTACTATCGATTTTGGTTTGTCAAATTGGCCAACGACCTGGACGATGAATTGGCTGCGTTGTCGTCTTCGCCCTTCGGATTTAATTTCGACAAGATGTTTGGAAACAGTGACAGTAACGGCGATTTTGATGATGATGTCGCGGATGATGAGTGGAATTTTGATCACAGACTGTGACCGTACCAAATGTTAGAAAGCGCGACTCGCTGGCGAGATGGCACCCTCATCTGACGGTGAAGTTCCGTTCTGAAAATAAGAGCCATTACTGATGAACTCTCCACTATCTACTGATCCTTTCATGACCCTGGGCGTCTCGCCAGATGCGGACGAAGCGCAGATCCGCGCTCGGTACCTGGAACTGGTGAAGCAATATCCGCCCGAAAGAGATCCCGAAAAATTTCAGGAAATCAGGACGGCTTTCGACGCGGTCAAAGATCCACTGTCGACTGCCCGGCGATTGCTCGAGCCGCCGGGAGACGAAGCGCCCGAATGGTCCAGCCTGCTGGAAGCGCAAAAACAAAATCCACCCCGACTCAGTCCGGCTTTTCTGCTCAGTTTGGGCAACCGAGCTGCTGGCGACTCTGCGATACCGTCCTTGTCCGACTGAGATGCATTTCAAGTTTTCGGCATTGCAGCGATCAGACTTCGCCACGTGAAACAATAAGCGCTCCATGAACGATTCAACTCTCCAGCAGGAATCCAACGGAACCCCGATTTGCAGGGACGTTCCGCCAGGCGATGACTCTCCGCAATTTGGAGCGCTCGATATCGTCGAAGCGTTCACCGCGATGCGACACGAATTGCGAGGACAAACCAAGGAAAGCCGTGCTCTGGCAGAATTGATTCAGGGTGCGGCGGCAAACATTCAATCGCTCGAATCGAAGCTGCGTCATTGTGTTACCGACACGCCAGTCGACGATGATAGTTCCGGCAATGCGACGGCCGCCAAGCCGCTGGTGCTGTCTATCATCGAGACCGATCATCAACTTTCTCGAGCGGCAGCGGCCATCGCGCAATGGGAAGCAAATTGCAAATTGCGGGCGGAGGCGGAAACCAAAGCCGTGGAGCGTTACTTTGCAGGAATGAATCCCTTGGCTCGCTGGTGGGCCCGCCCGTTGCTCACGTTCATCACAGAACAGCGATCGGTTCCAGATTCGTCCGCACAAAGCCCGGCGATCACCGGACTGGATCTTGTGCTGGCCAAGCTTCGCCGCATGATGAACGAACATGACATCGAGCGTCTGGATGTCGTCGGGCAACCGTTCGACGCCAATATTATGTATGCCATTGGAACAATCGAGACAGCGGATTATTCCCCCGGACACGTCGCGGAGCAGCTTTCCCCCGCATATCGTTGGCGCGGTGGGCTCTTGCGTTTTGCCGATGTGCGACTCGCGAAATAAGGCCTTGTACATGGTCGACACTTAAAGTTTGGGTCGGGTGGCCGGGGTTGGACTGAGGCTTTGCGAAGGAAACCTCGGGGTTTCGCCCAAAGCGACTCCAGCACTGGCCACTCATGCGAGATAACGTTTAGCAGCGAACAAAAAAACAGTTGAAGGAAAAACGAATGACCGACCGTGCAGATCCCATTGTGGGGATTGACCTGGGAACCACGAACAGTGTGGTGGCAATCGTGATCAATGGGCAACCGCGGGTGCTGGACGAAGACGGCGAGATGCTGCTGCCGTCGGTGGTCGGAATCAACCTGCAAGGACAACTCGTCACTGGAGTTGCCGCGCGGAATCAACTGGCCGCCTTTCCCGATCGAACGGTCGCTTCCATCAAACGCCGGAT
>DASYEA010000839.1:0-2240 GCA_036499265.1 Schlesneria sp.
GGCCAGCCCCCATCGCTGTTCTGCAGATCCAGCAGCCACCCAATCGCATCGCGAACCGCCGATCGCACCCTGTTCGACCCCGGTCGCAATTTCAGCAGCGCGAGAATAGCTCCCGGCGTATCGTCGGCATCCGGTACGCCCCCGGACAGATTGGTCCAAGCCCATCCCCCCGGTGCCGCATTCGTGTAGCGATGCACCTGACGATGCTGTTGCCCCAGCAACCATTCGACAAGAATCTCGACTTGTGAATTCGATAGCGACTCTTCCGGCAACGCGTTGATGCTCAGTGTCGTCACCCACGTCGCCAGATTCGTGTCAATCGGCCAGCTGCCATCCGGTCGCGCGGAATCGACGAGGAACTTTAATCCCAGTTTTGAAACGGGATGATCGATCAAGCCCATCGAGACCAGACTCATCGTCACGAAGCTTGTCAGGGGAGTCGCCTCGAGGAACCCGCCACTCTCGGGTTGAATCGATTCCAGCTTGCGCAGCGTCGGCCGCACGGCCGCTTGCCGAATCCAGCGAATCAACGGGTTGCGGGAAGGAGCATGAAAGTGACGCGCCTGACCAATCGCAATCAACGCCGGCAGCGCGTAGCTCACAACCGGCAACCTGATCGTCCGGAAGAAGCTATGCGGCAGGCTTCCCAATTCAAATGGCAGCGGTGTGATCTGCCGCCACGGGATCAAACCAGCCAAAGCACACTGAGTCAGAATCGGAACGGAAAACGTGTGGTCTTTTCCGTATCGTTTTCGAATCGCGTCGAACCCGCCGCACTTGTTGACGTACGCCTCGACCCGCTGAACCGCCACGGGATTGTCGTTGACCGCATTTGTCATGCGGAAGCTGGCAAAGACCAGCATGCTGGTCGAGATATTGCTGTGGCTCAGGATCGTATCGCCCCAACCGCCATCTTCGTTCTGATGTGCGACCAGCCATCGCAATCCTTGAACGATCAGAGGCTGATACAGAGTTGCCGTTTCGGCCCTTTCACGAATTGCCAGTTGGAACGTCGCAATGGCCGTCGCGGTTGATAGTGCCGATGCCGAAAGCTCACCCTCCCAATGCCCGGCGGCGGACGCATCCTGAATGAGCGACTTTGCAGCCGACGATTGGGCCTGTCGCAGTTGATCAATCAGTGGCATTTCTTGGTCAGTTCATGAGGAACGATCTGAGCCGTCGCACGCGCCGTTCGCGGAAGGCTGCGGACTACAAATCCAGCGCGTCCAAGCCGTCCATCAGGTCATCCAAGTCGTCGCGAGGTTTCTCGGCCTGATCTGTTTGCCGCTTGGGCAAACCGATCGCCGCTCCGACCGCTTCGCGACCGTCAGCGACCAGTTCAGTGTCCCGTTCCAGCACGGCCATTTCCAACGCGGTTGGCGCACCAAACAGTTTTGAGAGGTCGATCTTAAAATCTTCGACCGGTCCGCCATCAGCACCCGCAATCCCCGGAGTCTTATGCTCGGGGAAGATGATCGCATTCACCGGGCAGACACGACTGCACGCGGGGCAACCCTTCTTGCAGTTGTCCTGCTCTTCCACCAGGATTCGATCAGAATGATCGACGCCATAGACACCAAACAGGCAAAAATCGATGCATTCCATGCAGTTCGTGCAGCGGCTGTAGTCGATGACAGGATACCACCGTCGCCGAACGTCGGTGCCATCGATCACCGTCGGCGGCGCAGCCTCGGTCGAGTGCCCGTTCATCAAGCTATGCAAGTCCAATCCCGACATCGTCTTCGCAGGTTCTTCGCGAGCGGGCGGCTCTGCCACTTGCCTCGTGGTCGGCAGAATTGACAACGGTGACGGTGCGCCACCAAAGCTTCCCAATTGAACCAGTGGCGTCGCAACCAACTCTGACAGACGCTGGATTTCGGTGAGATATGTCTGTGGACTCGCGTCGTTTCGCAGATCGATGGCATAGATCAATCGATTGGGAACGTCCAGCGATCCGATCCCGCGTAGCGCTGGTGCTTCTTCTTCGGGATGCTCATCGTCGGCCTCAGCATCTTCAACAAGATTGAGTCGCGATTCCCCCTCTTTACCTTTCACGCCGTTGCGATCCAGCACCCAGCGGATGGCGCGAGGATACAGCCAGCCCAACACGACCAGGTTGCCACGCAGCGATTTCAGCCACAGCATCCCGGTATGATCGGCGGTCAAATCATAGAGGTGCGGAACGACAGAAACTTCGGCCGTTCCCGCCAGCATCAAACGCGTCGCGATCTCTTCTTCCA
>DASYEA010000840.1:0-5530 GCA_036499265.1 Schlesneria sp.
TCAGCAGTATCGAAAGTGCCAGAACGGCGACCCGTAACCGCAGCGCCATTTCTACCAACCATCCCATTTCACTCTCCAACTGAGACCCGTGTTCAGTACTCGGGCACTTCGAATTGTGCGGCTCGCTCGATGACTACTTGGCAAATCCAAACTCGGTGCCAGCGAGCTCGGCCGCCCCCGCGGTGACGACCGACGCGCCCGGTTGAATACCGCGTCGCACAGCCGCCCATCCGCCGTCAACCCAGCCAATGTCAACGCGGCGACGAACAAACTTGCGGTCTTCGGTTTTCTCATAGACCCATTGACCGCCATAGACGTCATGAATCACGGCTGACCAGGGAAGGGCCACTTGCTTGGTCTCGCCGCGTAGCGTCAAGTGGGCTGCCACCTTCTGTCCGGATTGATACTTGTGAGCTTCGTTGGGAAGGACATAGTACAAGTCGACCGCTGCGGCCAGCGGCACTGATGTGGGCGGCAGCGCCGCTGGCTTCACAAGCAGATCGTGATCAGAAGGCCGGCCGTCCAATAAGGTAATGCGGGCCGACTGAGCCAGATCGAGTTCATCGAAGTCGCCAATGTAGACTGGAACCTTGACCCACAGAGTCTCTTCATTCATGACTTCGAACAGCGGTGCTCCGGCAGCGACGATGACATCCGAACGGACTTGAACGGTGCGAACGATTCCCGAGAGCGGCGATGTGATTGCGATCGGCTCCAGCGTCCCGGCTTCCTCGTCCAGCTTGACGCTATCGACCTGGTCCTTGCGAGCCTTCGCCGCTGCCATCGCCTTCTGAGCCAACTGGAGCTGAGCAGTCGCTTCATCGACGGCGCGAACAGTCCCCGCCTTTTCCTTCAACAACCGCTCGGCTCGTTCCAGGGCGATCTTGGCTGCTTCCACTTGAACCGACGCTTGCTGCATCAGCCCGTCTGCATCAATCCGCGACTGTGCCAGGGTGTTCTTGGCTTCTGCAAAGCGGATCCGCTCGGCCGGGGTCAGTACCGATCGCTCGGGCGACAGCAGGGGGAGCAGCTTGAGCAGGTCGTGTCCTTCTTCGACTTTTCGTCCGACTTCGGGGAAGGGTTCTTTACTGCTGGCGGAGACCTTACCAGCCAATGGGGCGGACACGATAACCGACGCTCCCGTAGGAAGCATGATGTCAGCGCCGTAGGGACGCGTCCGCACCATCGTCCGCTCTTCGACAGGCGCGATCTGAATCGACAACCGCCGCTCGGCATCCGCGGTTAACTCAATCGTATTGAGCTGTGCTTCAGACACCGAATGTGTTGTTTTCGCGGCAGATTGTGCCGTGCTGGTCGACTTCGCTGGTCCTACAGACCCCGAGAAGAGATAGCGACTCGCGACGGCTCCAATCAGGATAAAGGCTGCCGCCGTGACGAAGCGCGTGACATACGACTCATTCGCGTTCGTCATTGATACAAACTCCAATCGACATTCAGTGAAATGGACAAATACAAGTTCATTGGTAAGCGGAGGCCTGTGCGACAGAGGTCAATCGCGACGCGTCTGGGAGTCTAATCGTGACGGTCGTTCCGATGTTGACATCACTATCGATTTCGATGCTGCCGCCATGCAGTTGCACAGTAGCACGAGTGATCGCGAGGCCCAGACCGGCCCCTCCAATCGCGGTGTTCCGAGACGGATCGACACGGTAGAACCGCTCGAATACGCGTGGTAGATGCTCGCGCGGGATTCCTATCCCCGTATCAATGACGCGGATCTGAGCACCGACGGTATCGACGTCGCATGCGACGGTCACTTCACCTTGATCCCGGGTGTACTTGATCGCATTATCAACGAGGTTGAAGATCGCCTGTCTGAGGAGCAGATCATCGCCGATCACCTCAAACGATTTCATCGAACCGATATTCAACGAGATGCCGCGAGTCGCAGCAAGTGGTCGGAGTTGCTCGACGATATCCAATAACAGGGCATCCACACGCAGGCGTTCCCTTCGCAGGTTCGTCACGCCCGCATCGTGTCGACTGAGATTGAGCAATTGATCGGCCAAGCGACCAAGCCGAGTCGCTTCTTCAACCACGGTCGTCAGGGACTGCTGATACTCTTCGGAAGTGCGCGGCTTGCGGAGCGCTGACTCGGCTTCGGCTCGCAGGACTGCCAAGGGGGTTCTTAATTCGTGCGAGGCATCTGCGGTAAATCGTTGAATCTCTTCTACCGCCTGCTCCAAGCGAGCGATCAATGAATTTAAGGTACCAGCGAGTCGTCCCAGTTCGTCATGACGATTGGGAACCTCAATGCGCTGATTCAGATTGGATATATTGATCGAATCGGCGATGCGAACAATTTCCTGAACAGGAGCGAGTGCGCGAGTCGCCAGGAAGTACCCACCGGCGAGGGCGAACAAGACTGCCATAGGAAGGAGTGCGGACATCAGCCACAGCAAGGCTCGCAAGTCAGCGTCAACCGGACCGAGCGACGTGAAGGTCAATACGGACACTTTTCCAATCGGGCCGTCGACGTCTTGACGCATCGCACGGATGATCGGTTCCTCTCCAACCTTGATGCTCAGATACTCTGACGAATCGGCTTGAGTTGCTTTGGCCAGCACTTCAGCATGCGATTCAGACGCGCCTTCACTGCTGAAAAGGAAATGCCCCTGGTCGTCAGCAACGAGGAACTCGTAGATATCGTGATGAAAGAATCGCAGGCGCAAGTGCTCGTTGAGGGACATTCGGTCCGGGATCAACTGCAATTCCAAAGCGAATTCGCGAGATTCTTCACTCAACGCCGAATCGACACGAGCCAGCAGTTGCTGGCGAGTGAGCATCAACAAGATCATGCAGAATACGACCAGGACAAAGGCCATCGCGGCCGCATACCACAGGGCGAGTCGCCAGCGGATGGAGAGTGCTTTCACGGAGCATCTCCTAGCACATATCCTTTGCCGCGAACCGTGTGCAGGAGTGACGGGCCTCCCGATCGTTCCAGTTGCTTGCGCAGTTGATTGACGTGGACCTCAATGACATTGGTCCAAGTCGTTGTCGATTCCTTCCAGATATCGTGAGAGATCATTTGCCGCGTGACGATTTGATTGGCATGGCGCAGCAGATAGACCAATAACTCGAACTGGCGATTCTGCAGTTCCAAGGCGATTCCGCCGCGAACCGCGGTGCGCGCGAGCAGATCAACAGACAAATCACCGACAGTCAGCACGGCCGCGGAGGGGTTCTCCTGACGCCGGTGTAAGGCGCGGATTCGTGCCAATAGTTCATCTAGAGCGAACGGCTTCACGAGGTAGTCGTCGGCACCTCGATCCAGGCCGGCCACTCGATCGGGAATGGTGTCGCGGGCGGTCAGAATCAAGCACGGGGTCCGGTTGCCGCTGGCCCGTAGTTCCGATAACCAGACTAAGCCGTCTCCATCCGGAAGCATCAGGTCGAGGACGACGATGTCAACGGAGGACGACATCGCCTGCCTGGCAGCAGCCAGCGTCTGGACCGCCAGCGTTTCATAGCCCGCTTCATCGAGAGTCTTGACGACGCTTCGCAATAGCTTCGGATGATCTTCAATCACGAGGATGACGGGCATCAACAGTCTCGGCAGTGCGATACGACAAACGCGGCGAAAACGAACATGGTGTAAACTCGCTGATTGTTGACGATTTCGTCCACCCCGCGAACTCGCTCCTCTCGACATTAATCAGAATTCATAAAGTATCGGCCTCAAAACAGGCTCTGACGGCGACTTCGAACAACGACTTCAGGGGTCGGGCACAATTCTGCAGCGGGGCAACGCTTTCCGCAGACGATTGCGTCCTTCCACTGTCGTTTTTGTGTCGGAGAGATCCAAGATGATCAAAGTTCGCAATTGTTCCAGACGAATCAGCTCCGCATCCGTCACATCATCGCCACCGAGATCCAAGACAGCAATTCGAGGAAACATGTCGATGGCATTCAGGCGCGCTTCGGGCTCGCGCGGTGTGGGAGTCGCTAATGTGGTGATGTCGTCAGCATCGAAATTCACCTGAGTCACTGACCACAGCACCGGCAATCGAGGATGCATGGACTTCGGTATCCACGCGGGGCCGCAATACGACCACTTTGTGCGACCGCCCAGATTTTTAACATACGCTTCAGCGCGTTTCTCGCGCTGGTAGGGAACCCAGAACATCTCAATTGCGACAAAGACTAATGCCAACATGATGCACAAGCAGATTCGAATCGAGTAGCGCCGAAGGAATGGCCTCACCCTGGGTCGCGCGCCGGCACCTTGTGAATCAGCACAAACTGAATGTAAGGAGCCCATCAGATTCGAAGACTTCTTGTGAGGTCCGGATTGGAACAACGGCATCGAGACACATTGGCATGAGCGGGCCGTTCATCTGATGGTGATGTCAATTGTCGTCGAACGTCCGAATTCTGGACATCGCGTTTGCCTGATATTAAGGGGAATTCACACAACCAGGGCGAATCACTCGAGGTGGCTTTTCATTCCGCGAGAAGTAAGCCAACCGCGAATCGACGCGGCTCAGGCCTTGGAATGGGATGGTGATCACGGCGTCGTGTTCATCGGCTTTCTTCTCTCAGAGCGAGAAGGCTACTTGAAGGCAAGAGTTACTGTGCAATGACGCGTTTGAGCACTACGATGAGCCTCACGAGTTTGAAGTGGTGAGGTTTCATTGATCAGAGAGTCGGCCCATGCGTTATCGAATGTGCTTTTTCGCGATAATGGTGATCGTCATCGCAGGATCGGATGCTTTGCGCGCTCAGGCGGATTCACCTCTGACGGCTTGGCCTCCGGCGATTGACCCCAGTGTGACGACGAAGACGTTTCCCGGCCGAAAGGTCGAGTTCTTTCGGCATGGAACCAAGGTGGAATGGGGCTACGCCAAGCCGCAGCAAGACTACTTCATCCTGGTCCATCCGGAGAATCCGCAGCCGAATTCACCAGTCTATGTCGTCCTGCACTCTGCCGGGCACGACGCGAAATCGGCGTTTGAAATCGGAACCGAAGGAGCAGAAGGTCCGCGGGGGCACTTCTTGTATTATCCGCCGGCAGACTGCTACGGGCTGTATCCCGATTGTCGCGCCAACGGTGGCGTTGGCGATTGGTGGTGGGGCGGAACGGAACCGAATCAAAAGGCGCCACGCAATATGGGTCCCGATCCGACTCCTTGTGAAAAACGCGTCGAAGAGACTGTGAAGTGGATGCTGTCACAGTATCCGACTGATGCCAATCGAGTGTACCTCACAGGAATCTCGATGGGTGGTAGCGGCTCATTGGGATTCGGTGTCCCGCGCGGAGATTTGTTTGCGTCGATCTTGGTCCATGTCCCTGCTGGCGCGGTGCATGTGCAGCAGCGGATGCAGTTACCTCCATTGGTAGTTACCGCGGGTCGAAAATACGCCGATCCTCCTGTCGTGGTCGCCTACTCAGGAATCGACGACGGATGGGCGAAGGATCAAGCGGTCCTGATCAAGGGGATGCATGATCGCAAGTTTGCGTTTGTCGACTTCTGGGGTCGCAGCGGCCACGATTCGACTCGACAGC
>DASYEA010000841.1:0-3694 GCA_036499265.1 Schlesneria sp.
AGTCGGAAGCCTCGATCTGGTCTATGTGGACGAATCCACGAAAGCAGTTCTTGAAGAATCATCACTGGTGTTTCAGGCCATCGACCCAGCGGGGACTGCCCGATCGCCCGAGAAACCCAAAGGATCTGTCCATCCAGTTCGACCTGCGAAAGGAAAAGATTCGCCTGCACCGCGACCGGCCGACGACCTGTCAGTATTCGATGGGCCGGTCTACACCGAATCGCAAGTGATCGCCGCGTATGAGGCTGGAGACTTGATCCCCAAACCCGAGGCGGAAACCAAACCTGCACCCGCCCCGGCGAAACCGCCGAAAGCCGAACATCCACACGAAATTCACTCGCCGCGACGCCCCCCGGACAAGCCGATCGAAAGTGTCGTGCGTGGACTTCAAACCCAGGCCCGACCTGGTGAGCAGGATGCCCTGCGATCACCGCTGGTCTTGGGGTTAAGTATCGGTGGAATCATCCTCGTACTGGTCACCGGAGTATTCTGGTTCCTGATTGGACGTGAGCAGGCATCACGTCTCTATGACCGTGCAGTTGCCGAGATGAACGATGGCCAGTATGCACAGTCGATCGCGTCTTTCGAGCAGTTCTTGCAGCAATACTCGGGGCACTCGTTGCACCGACAGGCCGAACGCGGCCTGGATCGAGCAATCGTGCAGCGCGAGATTTCGGGAGCGACGCCAGCTTGGAAGCATGGCCTGGAGCAGCTTCAAACATTGATTGCTCATCACCGGAACGAACCCGATTTTGCTGAGATGCATCCGCAGATTCATCGCTATGCCGAAGAGATCTCTTTGGGGTCCGCGCGGTCGGCTGAATCGAGTCGCGATCAGGTTTTGCTGACCGTGTCCGAAGATGCCCAGGTACTCCTTGAACGATTTGCCGATGCCAATGCCCCCCCCACCGCTGCAATTGCACGAATTAAAGAGGCTCGCGTCGCTGCAGTGATTGCCATCGGTAAACAAAAGATCTTTGACGACGGAATGGCCGCAATCGAGGCGGGGCTGGCTGCCAAAAAGCCAATGATTGCATTGGCCGAAAGAGAGAAACTGGTAAGAGCTTTCGACGGATTTGCCAGTCAGAAACGGGTGAAAGACGCTCTGCAGAAAGCGTTGGATCTCGAACGGTCAGTCATCGTCGCCGATGATCGCGAACGAGCTGCTGAAATCACTGATATTGCACCTCCTGAAGAGCCCGCTTCTCTCGGACTGTTTCTGACTCGCACGCGGACTGACGAGACCTCTCAGGGGGCTGTAGCCTATGTCCTGGCAAAAGACTGCTGCTACGCGGTTGATTCAGTAACTGGGGAACTGGTCTGGCGTCGCGTCATTGGATTCGAACCACCGTTCTTTCCGGTCACCGTTTCCGCGTCGCAGGCGGGCGTGCTGATGTACGATGCCAATTTACAGTCCCTCGTCTGTTGTCAGCCATTGACCGGCAAGCTGATCTGGCGACAAAAGCTGGACGCACGCCCTCGTTCGGCCCCATTGATTCACGAAGGCCAGATTTACCTGCCGACCAATGATCGATCGTTGTGTCGGATCGATGTCGAAACGGGCCGATTGACCGAACGAATTTCGTTCTCGCAAAACATCCAGGGACCACCCACTCTAACAGTCGATGGAAATCATCTGCTGGTCCCGGGTGAAGCAGCCATGATTTACGCGCTATCGATGCGACCTTTGGCCGCCGCGGCAATGACGTTTACGGACCACGCCGCAGGTGCCATTCAGGCGTCACCCGTTGGATTGGGCAAGCTCTACCTATTATGTGAAAACGACAAATCCGATTCGGCAGCCTTACGCTTGTGGAATGCCAGCAACCCAAAGTTGCCACTCGTTGAACTGACAACGAAGCCAATTCGCACGCGAGGCCAGGTTCGCGAAGCTCCTGTTCTGCGCGGAAACCAACTGGTTGTCCCATCCACCGGCGAGCAACTTGCCGCGTTCTCGGTGACCGACGACGCCGGACGCGAGGGACTCGCGCCGATCGGACAATACCGTGTCCAGGAAGGTGACGATCAGAATCAAAAACAACCTGCGGAGGCGGGCCTATCGCCAGAGAAACCTATTCAAGTCGCGAATAAGAGCGGCCCGCGAGTTCCACTCTATTTAGCACTGGGCCCCGATCGGCAATTCTGGACCGCAAGTTCCGCATTTCGGCGACTGGAGATCGGAGCGGACGCGATTCACCTCGATTCAAAAATGGTCGCCCCCGGCATCGCATCGCAGCGGTTGCAGGCGATTGGCGATCAGTTTTTTGTTGGTCGCAAAGCTCCATTCAATGACGCGGTGACATTCTCGGCGGTGGATCGTGATCGCATGGTCATCCCTTGGCGTGCCGTATTGGGGTCGCAGCTGTTGCAGGTGGTGCCAGGCCGCAACGGCGGTGCCGTTGCCGTCTCTGAAGCAGGTCAGATCGTGATCCTTGGCTCGGAGCGTCTGCGGCAGGGTGGTCTAGACCAGAAGGCTGCAGTGGAATTGGAACTGCCGCCCGTCAATCAACCTTTGGTAACATCACAACTTCACGACGGACGGATCTTTGTTGCTGCGGTCGGCGCGGCGACACAGGTGTGGATCATTGGTCCTGGCGGTCAACTGGAACTGACTACGAAGTTTGGAAAAGGTGATCTCATCCAAGCAGGGGCTATCCTGCTGGATGAAGGATTGGTGATTTCACTGCCCGGTCGATTGAAGGTGATTCCCCTCACATCGGGTCGGAAAGCGATTCAGGATTGGATGGTGCCGGCCGATGGAAAAGCACCGCCTGCGTGCCGATTCCTTGTCCGTTTGGATGGCGATGAATTGCTGGCGGGATTTGAAGATGGACTGTTGACCCACATCCAGGTCCGCACGACTGATGTGCCTCACCTCGCCGAAACGGCCAAGCTGCAACTGGCCGAGCCGATTGATATCCCCGCCAGACTACGCGGCGACAATTTGCTGGTAGCGGATACGGCAGGCAATGTCTTGATGCTGAATTGGCGAACTTTCGATCAGGAAGGAAAGCGACAATTGCCGGCACCGATTCGTGGAGCATGGCCTTTGGAGAGTTCCTGGCTCGTCTGGTCTGGAGATAGCAAACTGAGCCTGCTGTCCGACGGACGTGATCTGCCAGTTCGCTGGTCGTTCGATTTGAAAGAGCTCAGCATCGCCGGCGAACCTGTTCAAGACGGTGACCTGATCTGGATCGCTTGCCGCGATGGCACCGTGATTGGCGTGAACTCACAATCGGGGGTCGAGACTCGTCGACTGCGTGTGCCCCAATCTCTGACAATGGGACTGAAGAAGCTGGATGATCGATGGTTCGCAGTCGCTTGCGACGGGACGCTGTACCGACTCAATCTGGCGGAGCGTTAAGCCGTGGCGCAGTTCGCGAGGCAATCGATGAAGAGTGCCACTGGCAGGCGAAGTGATCGCCTTGCGCTGCTGGTGATCGCTCTTTGGCTCGGTGTCGCGACATCGTTGGTTGTCGCGCAAGACGAGAAGTCGGTCGTAACCGATCCCCCCTCACGTGAAGAGCAGACTACGCTTCCCAAGTTGGCAGACATGGTGTTGCCAGATGCGGAAGAACTGCTGCGATCGCGGCCGTTTGATTGGCTGGTGCTGAAGAACTCCGATGTGCTGGTGGTGGATCCACTGCCAAATCGCCCGGATATTCTGGGTGCGATCGCGATTCGTCATGACATG
>DASYEA010000842.1:0-3626 GCA_036499265.1 Schlesneria sp.
TCCAGCAATATGCAGGATCGACTACTTAATCGCTAACGCAGATTCTTCCGCCCCAAAGGGGGCACCCTATCGCAGCCCAGGGCAACGCCCTGGGTTATGTCGATTCGATGATCCTGAGCCCTGAAAGGGCGATCTAAATTCGGCGAGGTGAATCGACATCAAAATCTTATGAAACGACATTGGGCTGGCGCACGCGTCAATCCCACACGTACCTCTCATCGTATTCAATCTCATGTTTCCGAAGGAATACTCGGAACTCTTCCTGAAACGACTTCGTGCGGTGATGCTCCTCCTGATTCCGAACGTAACTCGTCACGCTGGGCACATTGGATGCGCTAACGGAAAACCCGCCGTAGCCCGCCTGCCAGGCAAAGCTCGCCAGTTTCGATGACTGGTTCTTCACCCACTTCGACGACGATTTCTTCACGTCCTCTACAACCTGTGCCAGCGTCACCGTACGGCCCATATTGAAGAGGATATGCACATGATCCTCCACTGAATTAATGAGCACGGCTGGCGAGTTCAAATTAGCGAGTACCGTCGCCATGTAGGCATGTAGTTCCGGACGCATTTCATTGGCGAGACTCGGAACGCGTTCCTTCGTGGAGAAAATCAGGTGAATATAGATATTTGCGAGCGACTGCGGCATGGCGTGGGCTCGGTATCAGGAAGTAGGTCGCCCTTTCAGGGCTTTAGATTGACGGGGTACACGAACCCAGGGCGTTGCCCTGGGCTACGATAGAATGCCCCTTCGGGGCGGAAGAATCAACGAAATCGGCCATCACTAATACCAGGCCATATTGAAATCAGGTGATATTTGAGGTGTTCCGGACTGGGACTTCTCTGTGAAGACTCCGCACAAGTCAATTCACGCCGATTCCTGACATCTCGCACCATCAAAAAACAAATCTCCACGAATCGGACACGACGCGTTTCGCGCCCTGCCTTATTCGTGGAGATTCGTGTTACTCGTGGTCCGTCTACTAAACGGGCTTAGACCTTGGCTTCAGAGCGTCCGCTGCGCTTGCGTTCCGATTCGGTCAGCTTGATCTTTCGCAGACGGATGATTTGTGGCGTCACTTCGACGTACTCGTCGTCCTCGATGTATTCGAGGGCCATTTCGAGCGACATCTTGCGTGGCGGCTTCAGGATCACGTTGTCGTCTGAACCTGACGCGCGCATGTTCGTCAGTTTCTTTTCTTTGATTGGATTTACGACCATGTCGGTATCGCGGGAGTTTTCTCCGACGATCATCCCTTCGTACACGTCCTCACCAGGGCCGACGAAGAACTCTTTACCGTCTTGCAGCTTGAACAAAGCGAACGGAACGGCTCGTCCAGTTTCTTGCGAAACCAGCACGCCGCTCTGGCGATGTGGCACTTCACCTTCGATCGGCTTGTAGCCGTCGAAGCGGTGATGGATGATGGCTTCGCCACGGGTTCCGTTCAGCATTCGAGTACGGATACCGATCAATCCACGAGCGGGAATCGAGAACTCCAGGTGCGTTGACCCGACCGAGTTGGCAGTCATCTCGATCAGTTCACCGCGGCGATTCCCGGTGATTTCCATGACCGGACCGACTTCATTGGTTGGGACGTCGACTTCCAGAATTTCGAACGGCTCACACATCTTGCCGTCGATCATCTTGCGAATGACTGTCGGCTTACCAACGGACAGTTCATAACCTTCTCGTCGCATCGTTTCGATCAGCACTGCCAAGTGCAACACACCGCGACCCGAGACCTTAAATGCTTCGGTGTCGCCCGATTCTTCGACTCGCAAGGCGACGTTCGACTCCAATTCACGCATCAACCGCGTACGAATGTGTCGCGTTGTCAGGTACTTGCCACCACCAGCCTGGCCGGCAAACGGCGACGAATTAATCGTGAACAGCATCGAGATCGTAGGCTCATCGACACTGATGCGAGGCAGTGCAACAGGATTCAACGGATCAGCGACAGTATCGCCGATTTCGGGCTTATCCATGCCAGTCAAAGCTACGATATCGCCTGCGGTCCCTTCGGCAACGGCCGTGCGGCCCAACTTGTCGAAAACTTCCACGTTGACGATTTGCTGCGCCACGTTCTTGCCATCGGCCTTCATCAGGACGACCTTCTGCAGCGGCTTGATGGTCCCGCTGACAATTCGGCCGGTGGCGATTCGGCCCACGAATTCCGAGTAGGCCAGCGATGTCACCATCATCTGGAACGGAGCGGTCGGGTTCGTCTGCGGCCCCGGAACGTGGCGGACGATCATGTCCAGCAATGGCTTGATCGAATCGCCAGGATTTTCAGGATCGTGCGTCGCATATCCGGCGCGACCACTGGCAAACACGTACGGGAAGTCGAGCGTCTTGTCGTCGGCACCCAGTTCCACGAACAGGTCAAATGTTTCCGAGAGCACGTCTTGTGGTCGAGCGTCCGGTCGGTCGATCTTGTTCACGACGACGATGGGCTGCAGGCCGACTTCCAGCGCCTTCTTCAGCACGAAGCGAGTCTGTGGACGAGGACCTTCGAAAGCGTCAACCAGCACCAGTGCGCCGTCCGCCATTCTCAGCACACGTTCCACTTCACCGCCAAAGTCGGCGTGGCCGGGGGTGTCGATGATGTTAATCTTGATGTCGCCGTACATCAGCGCGATGTTCTTGGCGAGGATCGTGATGCCGCGTTCGCGTTCCAGATCGTTGGAATCGAGGATGCAATCCCCTTGCAATTGCGATTCGCGAAACTGGCCGCTCGACTTCAGCAGGCAATCCACCAGCGTGGTTTTACCATGGTCAACGTGGGCAATGATCGCAATATTCCGAATATCAAACCGTCGCATGATGCTCTCCGCGCCGCTGACGACAGACACCGTAGATCCGTGCCTTCTGGCTCACGAATGCCTAAAGTCCCTGCGGGCGATGTTAAAAACTCGATGAGCGGGCTTCCTGCTTAGGAAGTTACTCAATTAGACGTAAAGCAGACTGGCAGACCGGCCGGGAATGATGTTCAGTCGTGGGGGCGAAATCACGGGTAGGCAAGCTGACAGACAATTTGGGCATGCCGGGATTCACCGGGCAGGCGGGCCAAAAGAATAACAAACCCTGCCCGCTCAGAGAAGTCCGTAGTTGTGAAGACTTCATGAGATACTTCGGTTGCCACCGTTCTACTGGGCAGATTCAAGTCGTTAAGATGCGTAACGCATCGGCAATGCTAGATGCAGAACTATTCGGCGGACGAAGTCGTCGCTAAGCGGGAGACCGAACAAGTGCAGTTTGACCGCAAGTTTTTGGCCTTACTGATGATAACGTTCTGGAGCCTGATGATGACTTCCCTCTTCACTCAAGCTGGCGAGTACGATCGTCCCGCCAAATACGCCCAGCAAAGTCGCTCGGTCGTCGTGGCCAAGAACGGGATGGTCGCCACCAGTCAGCCGCTGGCGGGCCAAGCCGGACTCGACGTCCTAAAAGCAGGCGGAAACGCGGTCGATGCCGCCATTGCCACGAACGCAATGCTTGGCGTCGTCGAACCGATGAGCTGCGGAATTGGCGGCGATCTGTTCGTGATCTACTGGGACAACGCGACCAAAAAACTGTACGGACTGAATGCCGCGGGTCGCAGCCCCTATCGGCTGACTCGCGAAGT
>DASYEA010000843.1:0-13199 GCA_036499265.1 Schlesneria sp.
ATGGTCGACCCCGGCCACCTCGCCGGAGGAGACTCTCGCGACGCAATTCTACCCGACTAACTCGCGAATCGGGTTGCGATCATCAAGCAAATATTGAGGCCGGCCATTGAAGTCGGGCAGGGCGGTCTCGGGGTTGATCCCCAGCACGTGATAGATGGTGCTCATTACATTTTGAAAGCTGATCTTGCCGTTCATCGATCGTTCGGCGCGGCTGTCCGTTTCACCAATCACCTGTCCCATGGTCAAACCGCCGCCGTAGAAGAGAGCACAACCGGCATCCGCCCAGTGCTCACGACCCGGACCAAGCGGCGTGATTTTCGGAGTCCTTCCAAACTCCCCTAATACCACGACCAGCACATCATTCTCCAGACCGCGATCTCTCAAATCATCAACCAGGGCCGCGATGCTCATGTCGAGAACCGGCATCAGGCACTTGAGGGCGAAGAAGATATCGCCGTCGGCACTGCTGTGATGGTCCCATTCCGCCGCGTGAAGTGTGACGACTCGTACACCAGCCTCGACTAAGCGTCGCGCCATGAGGAACGGTTTGCCATTCCAATCATACATGTACTGCTTGGCCGTTTGATGCGGATACTTACCTGCTTTGTGCCCATATCGCGCCAGCGTCTCGGGTGACTCACCGGACAAGTCAAATGCTTCTCTAACCTGCGGGGAAGCGATCATCTGCAAGGCTTGAGACTGGAATCGATCCAACCCCTTGAAAGCATCCGGTTGGTCGAGATGGCGATGCAGATTGTCGAACGCTGACAACAACGACTTGCGATTCTCCAACTGTTGCAGATCTTTGACAGGGGTGAGATCGCTCAGCGATTCTTTGAACGGCCGAAACGGCACGTGACCGGCCCCGGCATAGTACGGCTTTTCGTAGTCGAACATGTCCGACGATTCGCTCAAACTGACATAGCTCGGCAGAGTCGCTTCGGTCGGGGCCAGCTTGCTGACGATGGAGCCAAACGCCGGTCGCTTGCCCGCCCCACGAGGCAGCCCGGTATACACCTCACTAAGGTAGTGGTCATTTTCAACAGAGCGAATTCCGCGGACGAGCGTCGTCCGATCCATCATCGCCGCCTGTCGCGGCATGTGCTGGCAGATTTGGACGCCGCTTAAGCTGGTCGCAATCGGCGAAAATGGCCCGCGGTATTCCAGGGGTGCCTGAGGCTTCAGATCCCACATGTCGATGTGCGATGGACCACCATTCAGGACGACGTAGATGACCGATTTCGGACGCTGCTGCGTCTTGCCAACCGCCTCTTGTCGAAGCAGATCAGCCAGCGTCAGACCACCCAGCCCTAAGGCACCAACGCGGAGCAACTCGCGTCGACTGAGAATCGACGAGTCATCGAGACGGCAGTTGGCAATCCTCAGCATTCCATTCACCTTCCAGAGCTGACGCAATGGCAACAGTGGATGCGATTGTACTGAAACGATCGAAGCGACCGCTAGGCATTGTCAGTTGACCAGAGGAATTCGAATGGAAGTGACACCATTTGTGGTGTCGCTCAGATGGCGACCCTGTCCGGACACATTCGACATCGTGCATCCGCTTGGGGCAGCAGTCGCGTGAGTTTGCCATCGAATGCAATTGGCCCTGCTGATAAGCTGGGGCCGTTCGCTTATAGGGAATGAAATGCAATCTGTGTTCAACCCGCTTGTCGGCGGCTGCTATTGGATCATTGCCTACATTTACCCATTCTTTGCGGTATTGCGTGGCAGCACTGTTGAAGCGGTAGTCGGGAAAAGCTGGGGCATGCAGATGATTTATTTCATCTTCCTATGCATTGTGCTTCCAGGAATCGGTAATTGGATCAGCCCGCAGTTTGGCCGTGATCTTTTCAACTGGGTGCCTGAAATGCCAATACTTATTCCGACGTTCCTTCTCGGGTGGGTCGCTCCATGGCTCGCTGGATCAATTGCAGTTTATGTTCGTCGACGATTGCGGTCGAAATCTGCCGACGTGAATGGCTAGCTCGACCAAGCTTTCGGGATCTCACCAATTCGAATGGAGTGCGGCGATGGAAACATTGACTGTGGCGGGTGCCAATGCAATGGCGGAGCTCAATCGCCTTCGCGAAGAAACCGCGAAAACAGGTCTCTATCCGATTCTGTTTGGTAACGCAGACGATTTTGAGACGGCGACAGAATTCGAATCGGATGAGCTCGATCCAAAAGGTCTGATCAAGCAGAGCCAGGGAATCAACGTGGCCCGTTGGCTGGCCAACAGGGCCGACGAGCAGGCCGACTTATTGCAGTCGGAAGACGGCGAATGGCCCACTGAAACCTTTGACGAAATGGGAATCGTCACCCATGTGGATGTGTTGAGCCGAAAGCCTCACCAAGAAGTACTGATTGGCTTGTTGCAACTCGATGCTGCCTGGCAGGCGTTCGCTCATCTCGGTTGGGGCGGCTGGAATGATTGCCCATTTCCCGCTGAGCACTGTGCGCTGCATCGCTATTGGCAGAACCAATGGGGTGCCGAAGTCGTCAGCATCACCGGCTCCGTCGTCCAGTGCATCGTGTCACGACCACCGCAAGACCGCGAGTCGGCGTTAAAGCTCGCTCGCGAGCAGCACATTTACTGCTATGACATCGTAGAGCAGGGGACTGGCTCGATTGCCGCTCTAGCCGCAGGGCTTATGGACTCAAACTATTGGTACTTCTGGTGGGACTAGCCGCAGGTCATCGGCGATCAAGCCGAATCCGTTGTCGGTTCAGCCTAGCTTTAATCGGTGAAGCCACACTGCAACTGTGGCTTGCTCAAGCCTTAGTACAACGCGGTGGCTAATTGCCGCCGGAATTCGCCGGTCAGTTCTGAAGCAGGCCCCAGCATGTCGAAGATTTTTACCATCGTCGCTTTGGCTTCATTTCGGGCTTCGCCGTAGTCCTGCTTGACGATTTCCAGACAGGTCTCCAAGGCCTTGCGATGCTGTGACACGGCCGCGTAGGCATCTGCTAAACGGACGCGCAGGATCAGGTTCGATGGATCCGCGTCAGCCGCCTTGCGGGCCTCGTCGACTCCGCCACTCTCGGCAGCGGCCAAGCGAACTTCCAACTCCGACTTGATCCGTTCTGCGTCGGGTTCGAGAAATCCACGCGCCGCCAGTGTCTCGATGATCGAGCCGCTCTCTTCCAGTCGGTTTTGCTTCAATAAAACGTTCGCCAGACAGATTCGCAGCGAGTCTTCTTTGGGCTCCAATTCCAGAGCTTCGCGATATTTGGATTCGGCCAATTTCGGATCGCTCTCGACGAGTGCCGCAGCTTCTTTCGCTAATTCCTGGGCTCGCGAAGGGAACATCGGGGCCAGCCATTGACGAATCTGTTCTTCGGTCAACATTCCGACGAACTGATCGACCGGTTGGCCCTGGTACAACGCAAAGACTGTCGGCAGCGATTGGATACCGAAGGCCTGCGCAATTTGAGCCTCTTCGTCGGTATTGATCTTGGCGAGGATGAATTTGCCGCCATATTCCCCGGCCAATTTTTCAAGAACCGGCGCCAATTGAAGACAGGGAGCACACCAAGGAGCCCAGAAGTCGATGACGACCAACGTTTCCATCGATTTCTGAACCACGTCGTTCTGAAACGTGGCCATGGTGACATTGATAACGTGCGGCGATGCGGCGGACATATCGGAGCCTTTCTCAGAGTGTGTTCAAGCCACGAGTGTACGCGGTCGCGCGCGCGTCGGCAAATGCTGCGACGCGAGCAAAGCTGGCCAGATTCATGCTGAAGGGAATCTGGATCTGACGCGAATGTAAAACGTCACTTCTCGGTGAGCCGATCAATGGGCGAACGCGCTGCGGCTGCTACTTGGAGGCTGCAACTTTCTTTTCCGCGTCCCACCACCAGCGGTGACTTTCGCGACGTTCGATGGACTTCGCCGTTTGTCGCAGGGAATCCAAACGCTCCCCGTCGGTTGCTGGCACCATCGATTTGTTGAGCGTCTGACTGGGGTGAAGCGACACACCTCCACCAACAAGACCGACGATCATACTGCCCGCTTTTTTGTAGTTCACCGATGAAGGAACTTGTTTGGGAGCATTGAAAGTCGGGACGCCCAGACGTTGTTCATCCAGCAGCGTCACCATCTTCCAGTCGACTTTGTCGGCCAGCCGCTCCTTTTGCAGGAGCGCGACGAACACAGACCAGTCGGTAAGGTTCTGCAGTTCTCCAAAGATCGGAGACTTCGCAGCTAACTCCGGAAATTTTTCAGTGAACTGCTTCGCGAACGCCTTGGTCGAGATTCGCGTCGTGGCCGCACCCGATCGATTGCCCTGCGCATCAGCGATCTCTTCTTCCGCCAGCAATTGCAATCGCTGACCAGCGAACTGAAAGGCCAGTCCATCGTCACTGCGATAGATCGCGTCGTAAAGCGGAACAAACCACCAGCGCTGCATCGTGTTGCCATTCGCTCCCAGCATTGCGAGATGACTTTTGAGTCCTTTAACGCCAGGATTCTCGTGACCCATGGCGATTCGCTTCATCCGATAGTCCGCTTCAACCAGTGCCACCGCGAAATGTGTATCAGGGGAGACGCCGTCCACTCGTACGGTCTGCATCCCGAGGATGTCATCCATCTGCTTAAAACGAGCTTCGACCACGTCAGCCGTTGCGGCACCACCTTGCTTGATGAATTTCTGCAGTTCGGCCAGTCGTTCGGGCACTGGATCGATTGAACAGCCGATATTGCGAGCGTGGCGAAGCGTTCGCAGTGCCACCACAAAATCATCAAGCCGTAATGTCGGCCGTCCGCTGTTCACACCGATCATGCGCCCCACGGCATCGGGGGCGAACCCCTCCGCAGGGCCGGCGATCACCAGGTCTCTCGTTTCAGGCAGTACAAAAATATCCGTGATCTGCTGCAATCCCGCCAGAAAGAAGACTTCATCTGGAATCGGTGATTTTTCGGTCAGATGCTTGTCGATCTGCTGTTCCCATTCGACCAATGAAAGATAACGCAGTTCACTGGTTTGATTGATGTCGGCATTCAAAGACTTTTTGGCAACCAATTCTCGCCGCTTCTTATCGAGAGTTCCGGTGGAATCAGTCGCGATGACGACGCTGACGACACCCGCCGCATCAATCTTAATTCCCCCAGCATTGTTCTGGTTGTTTCCTCCGTTGTTGTTCCCCCCATTGTTGCCCTGAGCACAAACAGTTGCGGGTAGAAATAGCGAACCGAGGGCCATCACCAACGAAGCCAGGATCAGTATCTGACGAAGGGCACGAGACATTAGAGAACTTTCCGAGTGCTAGGCGAGCCCGCATCGAGGGGAATCAAGTCGGACACTTTTATTCTATCGCGGCGGATTGTCGATAGCAGCATTTCATTTCGCCCCTGCGCGCCCACAAAGGCGCTTCCAGAAATGATCGGCTCATGCCTCTAGATCTCGACGCCCATCTCGCAGATGGCCCATTGTCCGAAGTTCTCTTCGATCTCGACACGTAGCGAAGTCAGTTTTCGACCTCCCGGATGTTGTCGCAGAACTTCGAGTAACTGCTGGCCCATCCAATGAGCGATCAGTTCCGCGGTGGTGTTGGCAACGGACAGCAGGATGCAGTCCTCACGAGGAAATACCCACCGGCGTTCTTCGAATGTCGCTGTCACTTCGCGTTCGTCGGCAATAACTTTGATCTTGGGATGCGATGTTGGCAGCAAGACCCGGTGATCCAGATCATTCACCAGCTTTTGGGTGGCATCCCTCAGAGCAATGAAATCGAAGACGTAGCTGTTTTCGTCAAGCGGCCCGGCAACCTCAACGGCGACGCGCCAGTTGTGTCCGTGCAATCGCTCACAGATATTGCCATTGAAGGTTATGAAGTGCGCGGCACTGAAGACCAGATGATCCTTGGTCACGCGAACGCGGTATTGCTCAGTAGTCATGTTGAACTCTTGTGGCTGAAGATTGTCGAATATGATCCGCGTGCTGCAGAACAGCTTCACGTGAGGGAGCCTGAAGCAACCCATCACGAATGGCCGCGAACAGCGTCGCGGCAACTAGATCTGCGGTCGTCCCGGGATTGCGACGATGTCCATCCTCGCGCAACCAACGATCGAACCGGTGCAGGGCGGGCCAGCTCTCTTTGCGGCTCGGCCAATCGAGATGATGAACGTCAGCCGCACGTTGCTGTAGTTCAGCGGCGACGCTCGAACCGCACTTCCGCGCCACCAACGAATCGGGGGCGTCCGCCAACAGCTTGAGCTGAAATCGGATCAGCGCTGCCTCCCAAGATGTGATACCGGGCAATCCCAGGAGTTCGCCCATTTGAGGGATGACATTGTTCAGTTCATGACACCAGCGCCAAGATTCTACCAGCCAAGGACGTGCGATCCCGAGCACGTACGCGAAGTCAGTGGAATACTGCTCGGCAATGCGATCTCGTTCCGCCGCCAAGGCCATCGCATCTCGGAGCGTAATCGTGGGACGATCATGAACATCCTGCGAATCCGCCTTTCCCAAGCCTCCCGGCACGGCGAGACGAATTGCCGCATAGACATGCTCTGCGTCGTCAACGGTGGTCTTGGCCAGTATTTCCCCGATCTCTGATTGCAACGGTTCGTTCGGGGGTACTGCTGCCAAAGGCGCGATCAACAGGGCGATGCCGAGGTTCACATTTGATCGAGCGTCGCGCTGCGTTGCAACAATGGCATTCAGAACCGACTGACCCAAGCTCACTTGCTGAACTGCTGCCAGTGGTTGACCGACGGCCTGTGCTGCGCAGACAAAGTCGTCGTAATCCAGATCGGCAAATGAAGCACCAGGATGAACATTCCCCGGCTTGCGAGCCGTGGCTTCCATCAGGCAACTGATCTCAATCTGCTCGGCTAGGTTCATCGATTGGTCTTTGCCGGAAAGTCGACGATAACTTTGATCGCCCCGTCTCGTCGATCACGAAATAGTTCGAAGGCCTGCTGCAATTGAGACAACGTGAAGCGATGTGTGATGATCGGCGAGACATCGATCCGACCTTCTTGAATCCATTGCATCGCGAGCGGAAAATCACGACGGAAGTCGGGACCGAGCGACGTGTAAACGGTCACGTTTTTGAACAGCAGGTCTCGCCAGCGCAGGCCGTTGACCAACTTGGGCGGAACTCCGAAGCAGAGCAGTTGACCAAAAGGCCGACAAAGATCGATACACAGGTTCATTTGTTGATCTTGATGCCCGACACACTCGATGACAATGTCTGGCAGATTCCCGCCCAGGATCTTGCGGACGGCTTCAACGGGATCTTCGTTTGCATTGCAGACCGTAGCGGTGGCTCCCATTTTGGGACTGACCTTCAAGCGGCTTTCGAGCAGATCGATGCCGATGATGCTTCGCGCGCCGAGATTGCGCAGCGAGGCGTTCATCAGTTGCCCCATCGGGCCTTGTCCCACGACGACAACGTCCAGATCCATGATGGCAGGCAATTTCTTCAGGGCGAAGATGGCCGTTCCCAGCGGTTGAGCCATCAACGCCTGCTCTTCGGGCACATTGATGGCAATCGAAATCGCACTGTTTTCGTTGAGAATATATCGCTCGAACAGACCCTGCTGCGCGACCGGAACCGCCAGAACGCGCTCACCGACTTTCCATCGTTTGCCATTGGTGGCAGTGACCGTACCGATCATCTCGTGCAATGAATGCCCGACTTCAATGGGCCATTCATCCCAACCACAGAAGTAAGGCAGATCCGACCCGCACAGGCACGTGGTTTCTGGCTGGAAGATGATCTGGCCAGAGACCCCATCTGGCGGGACATCGGTCAACGTCGGTTCAGGAATATCGATCAACCGAATCTTTCCAGGGGCATACATGTCACCGGCGAGCATAAGCGTCTCCTCTGAAGCTAGATTGATAGAAGGCCGACAGAAAGTACGAGGAGGGCGACGATGACCACTCCTGCCAGGATTGGTAGGTACAAGCGAGGCGAGATATTTGCAGGGTCATCATCGGCGGTCAATGATTTGGAACTGGCAGATATCATCCACTGGGGAAGGCGACCATTGACGGCATAGATCGCGCCGAGGCAGACCCCAAATCCTAACATGATCAGCAGGCGCTGATCTCGTATCCTGTTCAGTAGCGACCAGATCAGCAGACTCAGCAAGAGGAGCGATAGGATAATAGCGGCGACCCTCGATCGATTCATAATTGCTGCTGACGCCTGTTGAGCTTGATCCTGTCGTTGAACGCGCTGCCTATTCTGGTCTATCGCATCGTGGTTAAACAGCAAAGCCCGGCTTGTTTCCAAGCCGGGCTTTGCAAAATCACTAACCGAACCGGTTTGAAGCTTACTTCATCGCGGCGCGTTCGGCCTTTTCTTTCATTCGCTTCTCGACGACTTCGTCCTGCAGGCCGCGGGGCAGCATCGCATAGTGAGCAAATTCCATGCTGAATGTTCCCTTACCCTGCGTCATCGATCGCACTTCGTTCGCATAATCGAACATGCTGGCTAGTGGCACTTCGGCGATGATCACGGCCATTCCCATATTGGTTTCGGTCGAGTTCACCAATCCGCGCTTACTGGACAGGTGACCTGTCACGTTGCCCTGGTATTCATCGGGAACTTCCACTTCCAACTTCATGATTGGCTCAAGCAGACCAATAGCGGCCTTCTTGAGCGATTCACGCATACAGTCGAACGCACAGATGTTGAACGCCATTTCGGACGAATCGACATCGTGGTAAGTACCGTCTTGCAGAATCATCTGAACGTTGACCACTTCACATTCACACAACGGTCCCTTGACCAGCGCCCGTTGGAATCCTTCATCGATTGGCTTGATGTATTCCTTGGGAATACGTCCGCCGGTGACATCGTTGACGAATTCGTAGGGGATGGCGCTATCCACCGGCAGCGGAACCAGTTTGCCGACCACATGGCCGTATTGACCGGAACCACCGGTTTGCTTCTTGTGTTTGTAGTTAAATTCGACTTCCTTCGTTGGGGTTTCGCGATAAGCCACGCGAGGATTCCCGATGATACATTCGACGCCATATTCACGCTTGATGCGTTCGACGTAGATGTCCAGATGCAACTGCCCCATCCCGGCGATCAGCGTCTGACCAGTTTCTTCGTCGGTCAACACGCGGAAGGTCGGATCTTCGCGGCGGAAGCGTTCCAATGCCTTGCCCAGCTTATCGGCACCGTCTCGCTTGACCGGTTCGATACTGAGTCGGATCACCGCATCGGGAACGAAGATACTTTCCAGCGAATACGTCACCGATTCGCTACAGAACGTATCCCCCGAGGCGCAATCGACCCCAACCAGAGCGACGATATCACCGGCTTCTGCCACATCAACGTCTTCACGATCGTTGGCGTGCATGCGCACGAGACGACCGAACCGCACCTTCTTACCGGTACGAGTATTGAAGTAGCTGTCGCCCTTCACGATCTTACCTTGGTAAATTCGCGTATAAGTCAACTGACCGTACTGTTCGACGACTGTCTTGAAGGCCATGCAAACGAGCGGCTTTTCCGGATTCGATTCCAGCTTCACTCGGTTCCAGTTTGGATCCTTGGTCTCTTCTTCCGAAGTGGGCTTCTTCAGTTGATCGAACGCGGTCATCGTGCGATCAAGCGGGCTCGGCAGGAAATAGGTCACACCGTCGAGCGCTTCTTGAACACCTTTGTTCTTGTAGGCCGAACCCATCATCACCGGGGTGATCTGCAGAGCGATTGTCGCTTCGCGGACTACTTTACGAATTTCCTCGACACTGATCTCTGCTTCTTCGAGCAACTTTTCCATCAGGGTATCGCTGAACATCGACAGCGATTCGAGCATCTGGTGTCGCGCTTCCTTGGCCTTTTCCTGATACTCCGCAGGAATCGCTTCACGACGAATAAACTCGCCGTCTTCGCCATCGAAGAAGATTGCTTCCATCGCCAACAGATCGATGACGCCCGCAAACTCCGCTTCGCGACCCATCGGAATCTGCAGCGGAACCGGGATCACGCCCAGCTTTTCACGGATCTGCGCAATGACCTTGTCCGGATTGGCACCGGTACGGTCCATCTTGTTGATGAACGCAATTCGAGGAACCTTGTAGCGCTTCATCTGACGATCGACGGTCAACGACTGGCTCTGCACGCCACCGACCGAGCACAACACAAGGATGGCTCCGTCCAGCACGCGCAGCGATCGTTCCACTTCGACCGTGAAGTCCACGTGGCCCGGGGTGTCGATCACGTTGACCGTGAAATCATTCCACCTCACCTGCGTCGCAGCCGCGGTGATAGTGATCCCTTTTTCTCGTTCGAGCTCCATGAAGTCCATCGTCGCGCCGACTTTGTCCTTGCCTTTCACCTCGTGAATTTCGTGAATTCGGCCGGAGTAAAACAGGATTCGCTCGGTCAGCGTCGTTTTGCCCGAGTCAATGTGGGCAGAGATACCGATGTTACGGACTTTTTCGAGGTTCATAGCCATGGCTTGGTACTGTTACTACTAAAATCGCGGTGGAAACAACGTCCTGAACCACAATTGGCCAAGACTGACACGGTGTTGTGAAAACAACGCAATCGCTGAGAGGCTCGTGAGTTACAAGTCCTCATTCGCAAAAGCAGTGTGTCACAGACAAAAAGAGTTAGGGGGATGCCTCGAGAGAGCGCTCGGAAAGAATAGCCGGCGAAGGTCCATCACAGTGAGGCGCTGCAATGAACCCTATCGAACACAGCGAATCGTGCATTTCCTGAGCATTTTTTACTCGTTGGTGAGACTCGGCGAGTCTTTCCTGGGACTAGGTTGCGGTGGGCGGACGCTTCTTCCGCGCCGTCAATGCAAGGGTGAAAATAATAACGGCAGAACTGGAGTTCGGGAAGAGCGGAATGATCTGCTTAACCCGAATTTCTTCAACTCTCAACTTTGGAATTATCGCGGTTTTTCGCAAACGGTCGAATTCACGGCAATATCCGCGATACCGCGACAAACCCGATTTCAACTCCACCGACAGCTACGGGAATTGTTTGTCCGGCTGTGAAAACGCGACGAACGCGATATTCGGGCTGCGTCAAGGGGCCGGTGGGGTCCGAGTAAACCTCGATCTGTCGCTCCACAAGATTCACGATCCAGTATTCAATAATCCCTGCTTGAGCATAGATTCGTTTTTTCAGGGTCCGATCGCTGACCAGCGTGCTGTCGGAGACTTCAGCAACAAATGCCAGATCGCCAGAACCAGGATGTCGGTCGGGGTAGTCATCCACTTGGCCGCGAACAATCGCAAGGTCCGGCTCGGGCTCGCTGGTCTCCAGCGTAATCGCTTCTTGCGATTCCAGATGCCAGCCAACGCTAACCAATCCTTGCAAAGTATCCCGAAGATGTGCGAGGGCAATTCGGTGGAGAGGATTTCGAGTCAACTTCGGGACTAGAACTCCTTCCAAGAATTCGATCGGATCGTCACTCTGCAAGATGCCTCGATCGATCATGGCGTGATATTGATCAAGACTAAATCGCCAAAACCGCAGTCGTGGGAACAGGGCCGGCACTTGAATCAGCATTTGATGGAATGAGAACGGCCGACATCGCAAAACCTCCGATCATTCGGCAGATTCTACGCGCAATTCGTTGCATCAGCGAGTTAAACTTTACAAGAATTTGGCGTTGGTGGACCTTGCGGACTAGTTTGCCATGCTCAGATCGCTGCCTCAATATTTGATCGCGTTTGCCATCCTACCATCAATCGCACTTGGCCAAGCTTCGAGTGACGGTTCCCACGCTTTGATTACTCTGGAGCGAAAGTTCTCGATGATCGGCCGTGGATCAGTTGAGACCGGATCGACCACGCCAACTGTTTCCGATGAATTGCTGCTGACCACGATCCAGCATCAGCAGATCGTGACACTGCGGGGCTATCTGCTCTTACACCAACAAGGACTCACCTCCAGAAACAGGCAGGGGTTCGATCCAGCTCAGGTTGCGTTTGACAAGCTGCAACTAATCCTCAGTGATGATCAGAGACGCCGACTGGATCAACTTGATTTGCAGCGAGAAGGGGCTCTCGCACTGCTTGAGCCCCAAGTGGCCGAAAAGCTCGGATTGTCGACAGCGCAGCGGCTCAGGATACGTGATGCCCACGAGGACTATCTCACGGGCACGTCGGCTCCTCTCGTTGAAACGCACAAGAACTTCGGTCATGCCTGCCATGCCATTCTAACCGAGCCGCAACGAGTTACCTGGAACGAGGTGCTCGGCGAGCCGACTGAAGCGATCAGGAATCTGGCCGCAGTCACAACAGGCCCGATCCCCGAAGTTACCCCAGTGGCGCCGCGGTCGAGAGAAGCTCTATATACCTGCCTGACGCAGCCCGTCATCCAAGCGGAGCTACAGCTCACGGAGGATCAACTGGCGAAGCTAACAGTCAGCCTGAAACGACTCACCGAGTACTTTGAAGGAACGCATTCGGGACGCCGACGACAAAAGACGAGTATGATGACGGTGCGCCGGGACCATCAGAATCTGTGCGAGGAACTATTGACCCACGTTCAAAAGAGTCGGCTGGATGAATTGATGTTCCAGTCTCAGGGTGAAAATTCACTGCTGGAACGAGATTTTCGAGCTGCGGCCAGACTGACAAATGATCAGATCAACTGGCTCGGGGCCTTCCTGGAATCACGAACAACCGAGATGATCACGACCCGCCAGAATTTGGCTCGCTCTCGCGAAGAGAATCTACGTCGCGGACTTCAGTACCTGCCTGAAGAGCAGCGAACCGTCTGGAATCAGATGGCGGGCAAGGTGCTGCCGCTGGAAGATCTCTTGGTACAAGCCCCTCAACGTTCGATTTTCGCTGATCTCAAATAACAATTGGTCTCGATCAGTTGCCAACCGAAAAGTGATGCCTTTAGCATGGCGCTTTGCATCTTGGTCTCGCAGCCACTCCTTCTTCAAACAATTCAAATTGTATGTTTCAAGGCGTACTCGCATTGGTCGGGCGGTCGTTGCGGGTCGACTCACGCTCGCTGCAATCGCATCTGGCCCGATTCGGACTGATTGCCGCGATCTATGTGGTGCTCTGTGTGGCGCAATGGAATTCCACGTCATTCGGGGCACCCGGGCTGCGATTCTTTTATGGCATCGGCTATCTGAACCTGGCGTTCATGACCTTGCTTGGGATCAGTTTCTTTTCCACATCGATCAGCGAGGAGAAGGAAGAGGACACGTTGGGCCTGATGCTGATGGCTGGAATCGGTCCTTT
>DASYEA010000844.1:0-2531 GCA_036499265.1 Schlesneria sp.
CGATTCAACTGGTGGAGTCGGTCGGAGCACAAGCGCTTTTGCTAGCGGTCGATCGACTGGAAGGCGTCCCTTGGGAAGTACTCGGCAGTTGGAAGGGCCGCGTCCTGCTGGTGACGACCGAGCACAGCGAAGACTTCCACATCGAACGCGAAGATACGCACGTGTTTGATGGTCTACATGCTACGCTCTCGCGACTCGATCGAGCCAACTTGGGGCTGCTGCTCGCAGCATCGCAAGGGTTGCTCAACGAGAAGCACAGTGTGGTTTGCGTGACGGGTGCCGATGGCAGGCGATTGGACAGCATTTCGATCACCAAGCCCGAATCCCATTTCCGGGCGATGCTTTCCGAAAAGAATCGTCGCGGTGTCGACGTCGTCCGTCCCGCGGTGATGCTACGGATCCTGTCGCTGGCAGTAGAGATCGCAGCCGAGGGGCGTGAAGCTCATCCTGTGGGAACAATGTTCATCGTGGGTGATGCCAGAAACGTCCTGCGACATGCTCAGCAATTGGTGCTCAATCCGTTTCACGGATACTCGAAGCAGCTTCGCAATGTTCTTGACCCGAGCCTTGCCGAGACGATGAAAGAATTCGCCTTGATCGACGGTGCCTTCGTCATTCAAGGCGATGGGACGGTCCTCAGTGCAGGAACCTACCTGATGCCCAAGTCGGCACCGAGCAGCTTGCAATCGGGACTGGGGGCTCGGCATCAAACGGCAGCGGCCATCACAGTGCACACCTTATGCATGGCCATCACCGTCAGCCAATCAACGGGGACCGTGACTGTCTTTCGCAACGGCCTGACGGTGTTCACGCTCGAACGCGCAGCCGCCACCAAGTGGTAATTTATCCACATCGATCTTTCGGGTGTTGATCGATCGAAACCGTGGTCTTGTCGGATGCCTTTGAGCATCACGAATTGATGTCGCGATGGCACTCAGTCGAATGATCGTCACGCGTGATTTTCAAGGGTATCAACTCAGGGAAATCGCAAGCGAAACCCTTCATTTTCAAGACATTTGAAATTGCAAATGTCTCCTGCTGAACGGCGGTAGAGGGTTGTTCCAGCATGTCGATTCGGGTAACCTAAACTTAACTCAATGAGTCCGTATTGCGGCGTTGCCCAGGTCAGGAGGACTGTTCAATGCCGCCTGTTGTTTTATGACCTGCCAAGCGGCGCATGACGATTTGCGATCATTCGAAGATTCTCTTAAAGCTGAATCGTCATACCGCACGGCGAAAAGGAAGGAGTAGACTGTGGCGTCTGTTCGTGCCGAGAACGTGGCTGAGGTACTTTGGGAGTTGAAGCGCATCGATAAGATGGCAACCTTTACCGAAGTGGCAACGCGAGCTGGCTTCAAGCCAGGCGCCGGTGGCCGAACCATGTTAACCTGCCTGGCAACAGTGCAACGCGACTGGCCTAATCTGCAATGGTGGCGTGCGATCCCTGACGATCACTGCATCGCTCACGATTCGCCCCACGCCGAACAACTGAAAACCGTTGGCGTTGAGTTGGAACCCGCCAATGGCCGCAAGGGGTTTGTGACGGTTCCGGACATTGCGGAACGGCTCTTCAAATGGGAAGTCGAAACGGCCGCTGCTGCGACTGCCGCCGTTAGCTGAACTCGTGCGACATGCACCACGAAATCACAGGAGCCCGATCGCTAAGTCGATCGGGCTCTTTCCGTTTATTTGGTCGCTTCCACGCTCGCACCACAATTCAGTGGTTGAGTGATGGCAAATTGGCAGCCGCCCCACTTTGCGTCACTCGATAAATCATTGACCAACTCTCGCGCCGACGAGTCGCTCTCACACAGAATGCAAGACGTGGGCCCCCACGACGTCTGAGCCACGCCAGCGAATCCGCGCCGACGAACTTCAACGGCAAGCTCTCCAATCTTGGGATCGGCAAATACGCCTCCTTGAATCGGTGCGAAAAACTGTCCCACCCCAAGACCGAACTCATACATCGCGTTGGATGTCCGAACAAAATCAGCCTCGATCAATGCGGGCATCCATTCCATCAACGCGATCCGGCAGAGTTCGCTCGTCAACGACAACGGCATCGGCGGCTGTGAGGCGAAAGCCTTAAGCTCCTCGACTCCGCACAACCCTTTGGCTTGGGATGCGGTGACAAGAATCAAACGCCACTGTGGGGGAAATTCAATCCGCGAAACCAGCGTTCCCAGTTGCCCGGAACCAACCCGGCCACCGTCGACGAGAAAACCACCGCTATCAAACCCGTGCAGACCAATCGCAGATCGTCGACCACGCTCGACGCGCCTTGCCAACGTGCTGCTCTCGATGCTCGTCTCGCCGTTCAGTTCACTGATCGCTCGCGCGACCGCCAAAGCCAACTGCGTCCCCGATCCCAGGCCGGCATGTGAAGGGATCGACGCTGACATCGTCACGCGAATGGCTGGAATCTCAACACACGATTCACGAATCCGGCGAATGAACTCAAGCACCCTCGCGCAGGCCGTTTCATCAATGCCCTCGCAACGGTCGCGATCTGCACGCTCTGCCGTCAGGAC
>DASYEA010000845.1:0-2521 GCA_036499265.1 Schlesneria sp.
CGGCGAATATGGATTCTCGATTCGTGTTCGTAGCGGTGCTGGTCTGGCAAATGATCCGCCGCTTGCCGGAGAAGCCCCGTCGATTCTGGTCGCCGTGGATCAAACTCCCCCAACGGTCGAGTTGATTTCAGCGAACCAGGGACATGGCGCGAACAGCAATCGCGTTCAGGTTCGATGGCGAATCGCTGATGAACATCTGGCAAATAAGCCAGTGGCTGTCTACTACTCACCAACCAAGTCAGGTCCGTGGGAAGCCGTCACAGGTTGGACGGATGACAAGGGTGGCTTTGAGTGGACAGTGAACCCTGGTTCGCCGCCGCAGTTCTACGTGCGCGTGGTCGCGCGTGACTCGGCCGGCAATACCTCAAAGGCAGAATCCGCACAGCCCATCCTGGTTGACTTGGCCCGTCCAACGGCTCGCATCGTCGACGTGGAAGCACCACAGACTGTTGGGCCGAAATAACGGCAACCCGATAAAGCCGGATCAGGTTTCACACCATCTCCTCTGATCCGCCCAATCTGCGGATCGATCTATCGTATCCGCAGATTTCGCAGAGAGACGCAGATTAAAAACGCGTCCCGCTGATTGTTCGAAAGCGAACAATCAGTTTCTCTTCAAGCCAGTAAGCAAGACGTCCTTCAGACAGTCGGCGTCGGCTCTGACGTGGGCGGCTCAAACTTAGGAGCGGTCGATTCGACTGGCTCGTCCTGTGGCGCTGGGCGCGTGGCATTGCTTGAGTCGTGCTTGTTATAGACCGCGTCATCGACCGAGTGCTCGATGCCCGCCATCCCCTTCTTGAACTCGACGATCGCCTTACCAGCGTCACGAGCCACCTTGGGCAGATTCTTGCCGAACAATAACAGCGCGATGCCGGCAACCAGCAGCATCTCCATAGGACCTAAGTTGCCAATGAATGCGATGGGAAGCATGTTGTGACCTCCAGAGAAAAGCGGTGGTTACTTCGTATCCGATTTTTTGGCTTCGAGATTATTGGGGTCAGCCGGATCGTCTTCGCGAATCCCCTTTTTGAATTCCGTGACGCTCTGCCCCAACGATCGCATCAATGTGGGAAGGCGACTTCCACCAAACAACAACAGGGCCAGTCCAAAGACCAAAGCCAGCTCCATGGGACCAAGCGCAAATGCAACGGGAAACATGACTGACTCCTTTTCCGCGAGACGTAATCTGGCAGAAAATTGGACGGATGGTGCGAAACAAGGGCACGCGACGCAGAATTAAACTGCTATCAAGTCTAGCGTGTATCCACTCGAGTCGCCCGCGAAGAGAGCAGGAAGGATGAGCGGTCACGAAAATTGTACCCGCGCCGCCCGCACTGTCAATCCGATTCACCTCCAGCGATCACTCTTGGGTTCTGCCTGAGCGGGGGACGTAAGTCCCCTTGCCATGGTGAAAGCCGCGAATACAGGTTCAATTTGGGCAATCGTTAGGGCCAAGATCGAACCCGCGACACCAGGATTTTCAGTCCTGTGCTCTACCATTTGTGCTACCTGGTCAAACTTGGAGGCGACCCTTGAATCAGCATTCAAGATCTGGCGCTTTTGGAGGCTCATGGATAAGTCGATCGTCCGAACGCACTCAGAGATGAAAGTTCAAACTCTTTGCAGCACGTAAATTATGTCTTCGGTATCCGCGGTGATCTCGATCGGCCAATCAATATCGTGACGGAAATCAAAGGTCTCGACCAACCGTAGTCGCGGTTCTGTCGCCAGTAAATCGAACATCTGCACGGCCGAGTACGTTCGGAATGCCGTCTCATCTTCGATTCGGAACTTCTTGGCAGGCGTTGTCACGTCGTAGGTCACGCCGATTCGCTCGACGCGCTTCTTCAAGTCCAATCCGATTGACCACAAATTGGAAACCACCGACAGTGGGCCGCGACTGGCAGACCAAGTTTCGGACGTGCATTGCTGTGGCGTCTTCGGGATCAAATGCAATCCCAGCAGGTACAGCCCTCCCTTGTTCAACGATTCGGCGACACATTTCAGATGAGCTTCCGCCGTCGCTTCCGAAGGGAGATGCCGGAACGTGTTGATCAGGTTGAACGCCGCGTCGTACTTCTTCTTGACCGTGAAGTCAGCCATATCCCCGACGAACGCCGTTGGCTTGAATCCATGACGTTCGAGCCGCGCGTTGCAGTATTCGATGGCTTTCTCGTTCAAATCGTTGCCCGCAACTTCGTAGCCCGCTTTGGCGAACTGAACCAGCAGGCGCCCTGTCCCACAAGCGGGCTCGAACACCCTCTTCACAGGCCGCTTTGAATACCTCTCAAAACACTGCTTCAGGAAGCGAAATTCTGCCGCCCAGTCCGACCCGAAGATCAAATCGTAGTACTTGGGATAGTCGTACAGATGGCCGGGAATGGTTTCCATGAGCGAGCGATTTCCTGCGTGGCGAGAATTGAATTAAGACTGGAAAGCAAAAGACTATTGAAACACAGAGCGGCTGTGTTTCATTTCAAGAGTAGAAGGATGGAATTAAGCGATTTGGAGATTTTGATTC
>DASYEA010000846.1:0-6234 GCA_036499265.1 Schlesneria sp.
GTCTGCCGAGCGATCGTGAACTCGGCCCAGAGCATCAGTTTCGACGATGGCGGGTTGGGATTCCGATCCGTTGACTACTGAACTGAGATGCGCACGTCGCATCGCCGGATTGGAATGATCGACGGATCTGCCCGTCTTGGATCGGACGGATGTGTTCAAGGTGCCATAGCTTCGCAATTCAAAATGATGCAGTCCCTTAGCCAGGCCACCCCCTGTTTTCACGGTGATCAAAGCGGTCGCTGCAGAGACCTGCTTGACGAGTTCAGGCCCTTCCAATTTTGGCGATCTTCCGGTACTCGCCGAAAAGCCGACCTTGGCACTTCGAAGTAAGGCCATGGCGTCGTTGCTGGGAACGGCAAAGCCGACATTGGTCGCCATTTCTTCTCGCAACTTGGCGAAGTTGACACCAATCACTTCCCCTCGCTCGTTCACCAACGGACCGCCACTGTTGCCTGGATTGATTCCCGCATCGACTTGAAAGACCTTCCGATCGTCTTCCTGATTGATGCCCGAGATTGTGCCACGTGTCGCCTTGATGTTGTCCCCCAGTATACTGGAGAACGGAAAGCCGATGGCTCGGACTTCTTCTCCCACTTGAACCTGCTCAGAATCAGCAATCTTCAGTGCGGGCAGACCAGTGGCCTCGATGCGAACTACTGCCAAATCGTGCTCGACATCTTCCATGACGACAGTTGCGGGATATTTTTTTCCGCCCACAGCCACTTCGATCTCTGCTGCGTCCTCAACGACATGATGGCAGGTGACGAGATAGCCGTTGGTTTGGACGACGAACCCGGTTCCCGTCCCTTTTCCCGGTTCGGCATCGTCCTTTTTCTGTGCAATGGGCTGGCCGATCGTATAGGTGGTGTTACCGCTCATAGAGACGACAACGTCCGGATCGGGTTCCATTTCAATTTTGACGGCATACACGTAAGGCCGGCCTTGTTCCCAGCGATATCTCAAACCTAATGCAGCGTTTTCGACAGGCTTAACGCCCCCTTGGTCTACCGGGATGGGAACGCCCGCCACGTTCGAGCCTTGGTCTCGCTGATTCCCGGAATTCCCATCTAAATTTGTGGCGATCTGGGAAGAATTGTTTTCTTCTTTCGATTGGAACAGATGTGTTCCAGCCCAGATCAACCAGCCAAACAATCCGATAAAGAGGATGCAGGCAGACCCACCGATCAACGTGATCCACAGCATCGCCCGTGAATTCAATTGTTCTAATGACGCGGTCTTGGGTGCCGGACGAACCTGAGACTTGAGCCCGCGAACAGACTTCGGGCGATTCGAACGGGATTCGATGACATCGTCATCATCGAGAAATTCCACGTCGTCGAATTGGTCGTCTTTAGACTTGTCAACGACCGGCTTATTTCGGACTGACGGTGCTTTGGCCGGTTTGGCCTCAGGCGGCTTTGTGCCAGCCGCGGCACCGGTGACTTTGGGACGACTGGATTTCACCACATCTGACGCCGGTCGGATCGACTTTGTCTCCGCAGGCCTCCGGATTGATGTCGGCTGACGTGGATCGAGCTTTGAAACTGGCCGCGTCAACGGTGAATCGTCGTCGTCATCAAGTATTTCCAAGCCATCGGTTGCGTCCGCTTTAGACAAGGCGTGCAAGAATGCGGTACACGATCCGTATCGGTCCTCGCGAGATTTCGCCATCCCCTTGGCGATGACTTTATGGACTTCAGCCGATACTCCCTTGGTTGGCGGCACAGCATCACTCAGCACGCACATCCGGAGGACAGTCGGGTCAGCCGCCTCGTAGGGTAGATGTCCTGCCAACAGTTCGTACGCGACGACGGCCAGTGCGTATTGATCTGTCCGGGCGTCCTGAAGTTCGCCGCGCCATTGTTCGGGTGCCATATACGGATAGGTGCCGCAGGTTTCCATCTGAACCTGACTGACTCGCATCACGCTCGTACGGACTTCGGCGGCCAGCCCGAAATCGACAAGTTGCACGTCGCTGCCATCGGCGTTCAACATGATGTTTTGCGGTTTGACATCGCGGTGAATGATGTGCTGCGTGTGCGCATAGTCGAGCGCCTTGGCGATTGGCATCAGCACTTGCAGCAACGCATCCACGGAGAGGGAACTCGATCGTTGCGCGCGCGCCTTGCGATAGGCAGACAGCGTGTCACCTTCCAGATACTTCATCACAATGAAATATCCGAAGCGGGCGTCATGTCCCAGCAGGTAGACCGGACAGATATGCTGATGTTGCAGATTGTGAACGCGATTGAAGGTCTGTTTGACTCGCGCGATCTCATCGGGATTGCGCTGGAGTTCAGCGGGCAAGACCTTGATGACGACTATTCGCTCGGCAGTGGGATCGATCGCTCTCCAAACTTCCCCCATGCCGCCACGACGCAGACGACGTTCCAGCTTAAACCCGCCGAGTTCCATTCCTGCGTCCAGCAGAGGAATTGGAGCTGAAGAAGCGGACCGCTCCCCTACTGTTCTCGACTCGGTCACGGCAAATGAGGCGTGGGAAGAGACTTGAGAGGCGGGATCGATGACAACTGGCGATGAGGCGACGGCAGAATCTAACTCGGTGAGGTGGGAGAGCAGTTCGTCGTAAGTTGCTTTGTCGATCTCGCCTGCCAGATATTTATCCAGCAGAAGTTGTTTGCGACGAGGTAGTCCCGAATCGCTCATGAGATTATCCCTTGGTGAACTTGCTGGCAGTCGACTAGGCGGCAAAATCCTACTCACTGCTGGAAGCACCGACGTTCCAAAAAGTACTCAACTGAGAATCAGTTCGCTACCTTCTGAAGGCAACTGTGGTCAGCAATTGACCGATAGCATGGCGGGATGCCGTCGCGATCTGCAAGTTCGGACTTTTTCAGCGAATTTTTGGCAAAAAATTAGGCTAGAATCTCCTTTACATTTGGGCTATCCGTCGCTCCTTCACCCGTTGCATTTGATAAACACCTACTGGAGGTGCAACCTCGATGCGCGGGATCAATTATCTGCCTGGGCGTTTCAAATCGCGTGGTTCGACAATCTCGCCGTACAACTCCGGACGCCGATCGGCAATGCGATTGACCTCGTTGACGCCCGCTTTACGAATCAGGTGCTTCTGACGAGCACGAGCGACATCGATATCGGCATAGAGGATCGCTTCGTCGGTGTGGTCGGCAACGGCGATTGTCTTGCCGAGCGGATCGCAGATACGGCTGCGGCCGATGAACGGGACGTCGCGTTCGGTGCCGATTCGGTTTACCGCAGCGTAATAAACGGTGTTCTCCATGGCTCGTGCGTTGATCGTGTATTGGGCGGCGGGTTCGGCTCCGGGCGGCCAGTTGGTTGGTAGAAGGATGAGGTCGGCCCCCAGCAAGGCCAGGCATCGGGCGGGTTCCGGAAAGCCCCCGTCGTAGCAGATGCACAGGCCGATGCGGACGCCATCCACTTCATGGACAGCGAATGGACGATCACCGTAGTCAGTAAACATGTCGACACCAAGATAAGGAAGATGCGTCTTGCGATAGGATGCGATCAAACCATTGGGCCCGACCATCGCGAGTGCATTGAAGATGCGAGTGCCATCAGACTCCAACAGTCCGTAAACGACATATCCTCCCAGTTCCCGGCAGACTTGTTGCATGCGATCGACCGAGGGTCCCGGAATCTTCTCTGCGTAAGGTCGCGCCTCTTCGATCCTGTTGAAGCAATAACCCGTCAGTGCGCATTCGGGAAAGATCGTCAGAGTCGCGCCTTCCGCGCGAGACTGGCGAATTTTTTCAATCATTCGACTGAGGTTACCCTCGATGTCAGCAAGTTGAAAATCCATCTGCACGCCAGCGATGCGCATCGTCTACGACCCCACTTGGTAACATCTTTGATACAGGACTTCGTTGCCAAGGATGGCGGAATACGTCGTCAGGATCAATTGCACCGCATTCACGAAGTCGACCACGATTGCTGTCGCGTCGTGAAATGATCAGTATTCCCGACGAATAACCACACTCCTTGGTAGGACATCTCGATGAACTCGCGTCTGAAGTTTGCTTTGGCTGGCCTGTGGGCCATCGCCGCGATCGTTCACAATCAACGTGATGCGACTGCGCAAGTGACACCTGGACGTGAGCTACTGGCCAACTCCAAGCGAGTGATGTTCCTCGGCGATAGCATCACTGCGTCGGGTCAATACATCGGCTACTTTGATGCATGGCTGGTCTCTGAGCTGAAGGACAAGGCACCGCGGTTGATCGACTGTGGATTACCAAGCGAGACCGTTTCGGGACTGAGCGAAGATGGACATGCCGGCGGTCAGTTTCCTCGGCCGGATTTGGCAGAACGACTGGATCGAGTGTTAAAAGCCGTTAGGCCTGATCTGGTGATCGCCTGTTACGGTATCAATTGCGGGATCTACCTTCCGTTCGACGAATCGCGACTCGAGAAGTATCAGCAGGGGATGAAGCGTCTGAAGTCTGCTGTCGAACAAAGTGGAGCAAACTTCGTCGTGATGACGCCGCCGTTTTACGACGATCAGCGTTCACCCAAGAATTTCTCCTACAACGTGGTACTTGATCGATACAGCGATTGGCTCGTCGGTCAACGCAAAGAAGGCTGGACTGTCATCGACGTGCATTCGCCGATGACCAAGTTCGTGCAAACTCAGCGCAAAGATGATCCTCAGTTCACGGTCCAGCCTGATGGCGTCCATCCGAATGACGCGGGTCACTGGGTGGTCGCGCAGCAGTTGATTCGGTGGGCTGGGGATGAAAAGGTAGCGGATGCGATATCGCCACAAGAAATGCTGAAAACGAAGGGGATACCGGAGTCGCTAGTTGGCCTATCGTTAACTCGTGTAGGAGTCTTGCGTGATGCCTACGTCGGCGCTGCCGGACACAAAAGACCTGGCGTCGCGAAGGGACTTCCTGTTGATCAGGCGGAAGCCAAGGCGGACGAGCTGTCAGCCAAGATTGCGGTCGTCGTGAGTGAAAAGAAATAGCAACTGCTATTCCTTGAGGGCATGGCTCCAGCCCATCGGAGGGAGCCATGCGCGTTGACCGCCGTCGAGTTCTAACCAGCAGCCTGTCTCGGCAGTGACGCGTCCGATGCAGCAGATCGGCGTTACGTCCTGCCAGTCACTGAGGAGCCGCTGCCCATCTGCTTCCGCAACGGTAAACACGAGTTCAAAATCTTCACCGTCTGACAAAGCATGCACCAACGGTGACACTCCGTCGGTCATCAATCGTGCGATGTCACTTACGGGAATGCTGGTCGCGTCGATCGTCGCACCGACGTGACTTTGATCAAGCAGGTGGTGCAGATCTGCTGCCAGACCATCGCTGATATCCATCATCGCATGAACGTCGACGGAACTGATCAATTTCGCGGCTTCGCGCAGTCGAGGCTCAAATGTCAGATGATGCCCTGTGATACTGCCACCCAAGGTGCCGGTTACGAAAATCCAATCCCCAGGCTTCGCTCCTTGTCGCGTGACAGACCGCGAGCCTGTCGGCTCTCCCACCACGGCGACGTTGATCACCAGCGGACCATGCCAACTGTTCGTGTCTCCGCCAGCAAGAACCACATCGTACTGATCTGCCAGATCCAGCAGGCCTGCGTGCAGGTCCTTGGCGAACTCGACCCCGCGATCAATTGGCAGCGCAACGGAGACAAAGGCCGCCGTCGCTCGACCGCCCATAGCGGCGATGTCACTCAGATTGACCGCCAGTGCTTTTCGACCGGCGAGTCTGGCCGTCGCCGGCGGAAACGTGAAGTCCGTCCCCTCCATCAGCATATCGGTCGCTAGCAGCCAATCGCGATCGGATGTCGATCGCAAGATGGCGGCGTCGTCGCCGATTCCCAGTTTGACGGGATCACGGTCAATGACTCGACTGCGAATCCACTCGATCAGTGAGAACTCAGCGCGATTCACAAGATCATCCGTTTGTTCATTGCCGCAAGACACTGGCGGACATGGTACCAGTTGGATCACCCTGATGCTGAATGAGAGCCATGATTTTCGCCAGGACAAAAGCAGAACCGCTCGAGCGTCGTTGGTGACACTCGAGCGGTGCAATCTTTTATCTCAACCTGCGACGGAATCAGTTCTGACTGGATGCAATCCGTGGTGGGAGCGAAACAGCCAGATAGCCGTATCGCGTTTCCTGTCCGCGGATCAAGTAGAACTTCATCGAGACTTGGCCATCAGTCAGTTGTGCTTGCTGTTGATTCAGAATCCAAGTCACGTTGTCGGTTGACAGTGTTTCC
>DASYEA010000847.1:0-4426 GCA_036499265.1 Schlesneria sp.
CGGAGTTGACCGGATCATCGATCTGGCAACTCTCACGGGGGCTTGTGTGGTCGCTTTGGGCGAAGATGTGGTCGGCGCATTCGCCAACGACCAATCCTGGTGCGATGCCGTTCTCAAGGCGGCCAAGACCACCGGGGAAGATGCGTGGCAACTGCCGACGTGGGATCTTTACGACGAACTGATCAAAGGCGATGTCGGCGACATCAAGAATACCGGCGGCCGCTGGGGCGGCGCGATTACGGCCGCAAAGTTCCTGCAGCGGTTTGTAGGTGGCAAGCCCTGGGTTCATCTGGATATCGCCGGACCGGCGTACGCCTCGTCGAACAAGCCACATCGAGAGGGTGGCGGGACCGGATGTTTCGTCAAAACGCTCGTGGAAGTCGCGAGCCAATTCGGCAAACCTTAGGGATTGCCGTTGCGTCCAAGGTCTACTGATCGCCAGGAGCCTTGGTTGCTATTTGCCATTCAAACTCGGCTGTCCGCCCCAACCGAGTTTGTCGTGCAGCGTCGCGTAGTAGCTGTGATCGGCGAAGCGGACAAGTTGAAAATCGACCGGCGCCTTGCGAACTTCCACTCGATCCCCCGTCTGAAGCGGCAATTTGATCTGGCCATCGATCACCAAGGTTGCCCCTTCAGGAACTTCGGGAAACGAGAGCGAATAGACCGAATCAGCAGAGTCGACAACGGGCCTATTCGTCAAAGTATGCGGGCAGATCGGTGTGATCACAAAGGCCTGCAAATTCTGTCGCAAGATTGGCCCGCCGGCGGCCAGGCTGTGAGCGGTGGAACCAACGGGAGTGCTGATGATCAAGCCGTCGCAGCGATACGTCGTGACATCTTTCCCATCGATCGCGAGATGCACTCGCAGCATTCGCAGGGCCGAACCCGCCAGGACTGTGACTTCATTCAGTCCCAAATGATTTTCATGTGTCCCATTGGCACGGATCAGTCGGCAGTTGTACATCAAATGCGGAACGACTTTGAACTGACGCGCTCTGATCTCGGGGAAACGCGACTGAAACTCATCTGGCGATAGGTCAGCGAGGAAACCGAGCGTGCCGAGATTGATTCCAACTATCGGAAGCTGACGAGAGCCAAGCTGTCGGCAGGTCCTGAGGATCGTTCCATCGCCTCCCAGAACCATGACCAGATCAACAAGTCGACGTCCGATCTTCATTTGATCTGGCGTGCCAAAAACAGATACTCGCACGCCCGGTTGAGCGGCCACGTGATCGACGATCGCATCGCGCACCGCAATCACTCGCGGTGAATCGTCGCGGATCGTCACCGCCAGCCGCAATCCAGGTTCCGCCATTGCCCGCTTTCATTTCCCTGAGAAATCATGTCTCGTTGGGAAAGTATATGTCGTCGTCACAACCGCGAGCAAAGCAAAGTTGTCGGAAAGTTATCGATCGCGAGTAACTTCCATCGACAGAGACTCCTGCTGGTACTGACGGAAGGTGATCCGTCGCAAAGTCGCGTCGTTCAGTTGTTTATCCCAACCGGAAATCAACTGGCGGTCGGTCGATTGAAACTTCCAGGTCCATTCGTGCCGCGCTTGAAGATGCAGCGGTGCGTCCAGGCTGGCTTCGAGTTCGACGGATACTGGTAGTAATTGTCGCTGCAACAGTTCCTCATTCAACTGCAATCGAGGTTTTGGCAATGGTGCTCGAGGATGCAAAACCGAATTCAATTCCGCGGTGGCATCGGCGAAGCGAAGATACGATTCGACGACCCCTTTGGAAGGAGGAGCTTGTCCTTCTGCCTTGTAGCGACCACTGCGGTCGACCAGGGCCAGAGTAGATTTGGCAGGATCGAAAGAGACCTCAAACTCGGGTTTGAGCTGAAACTTCAACCAGCCCAAAGCCCCGAGTTGCGGAGCGACGCCTTGCTTTTGTGCATTTTGCAGTCGCTTCCAGCCCTCTTCTTCGACAAGAGCAAGGAATTGGCGGATTTCGTCCTGCGAGACTTCTGTCACCGTCCGGCGACGCTCATTCAACAGAGTGAATCGGTGATGCGAAGGTTCGAACACCGTGACTTCTTTTGCCGAATCGACGTAGTCGTAAATCTTTCCGGCATGAAACAGTGTCAAACTGCGAGCGATCACCGGTGCCCGTTCGGTGGACTCGCCAGCAGGGGCTGCCAGGTTCCGAACCGTGGTGTAGATACGCATTTCCTGCGCATCGGCCGCCGTCACCGAAGCGACCAGCAGAGGTGCCAACCAACCGAAAAATCGTCGGCGATCCATTGTGACCTGCCAGAAATAGGGATCGAGAGAGAGGAGACGGGACCATAGAAGAGGGCCGAATCGTCAACAAGGCGAATCCATCGATCAGCGCTCGTCAGGGGATCCGATTCGGGTGAACTTGCTGCGGTTTCGGCAAAACCTGCTGGCATTATCTGAAAAAATGACTCGGTCAGTTGCGTTCCCAGTCAGGGCCCTGAAAGCAAAAACCCCCGAGGATCCAAGTGGATTCTCGGGGTTAAGTAGATTTTCAAGACTTCGTCAGGTCATCATTGAACTGGCGATGGAGGAATTGCAACGTTGCTCAGTGCCAGGCTGCCAATCGGTGCGGCGGTCTCATTGACAACCACATTGCTGACCGCAGGAACCGTCGTCACGACTTGGGTCGTGGGGACATAGCAGGAACTGACAACGGGATACGGTTGAACGATCGGATAGCTGTAGCAGGTGTAGTATCGAGGATAGTAGCCGCAGGTGTATCCCCAGTTGCCGCAACCATATCCCCAATTGCTGTACCCGCATGGATAGTAGCCGGAACCATATCCGCAGCCGTAGCCATAGTTGTTGTAGCAACCTCCGTAGTTCCCGTAACAACCACCGTAGTTGCCCCAGCAGCCACTGTATTTACCAGTTCCGTAACCCCATGGAGGGCAGATCTGCTTGAAGTTGTTCTGGCTGTGCTGGCTGTTCATTCCATTGTGTTGACCGTTCATTCCCTTGTTCAGGATGTTGTTCGAAGAAATCCCCAGGCCATGGACGTTCTTGTTGACGTTCGAGGTCAGCACGTTGGACGCTTTGTTGTGATTGATGTTGTTGGCGAGGTGAATGTTCGAGTTCTGCACGTTCGGAAGTTTGTTGGTGTTCGACAAGACATTGCCGTGATTCGTCTGCACCTTGAACGTGTTCGACTGCATGTTGGTCAAGTTGTGCTGAGTCTGAAAATTGCCGCTCGGTCGCATCCCCGAGTTGCCGCCGGACGATTGCATATGGGAACTTCCCCCACCGCTGCTCGAACCACCATGGCCAGCATCTGCCTGTGATCCAAATGCCACCAGAACCGTCATCGCTGCCGTTGCCAGAATGCTGTGTTTCTTTAACATGATCTCGTCTCTCTTTCGTTTTGAAGTTGTTAACTGTCCCGTCCTGCCATACGGAGCGAATTCGGCTTCGAAGTGTTACAGGGATTTTTGTCAGTTTTTTGAATTGCGATGGGGTTTGCGTAACGCGATTGCAGACAATCAGTTATGCGGATTGCGATTCGGCAGTTGGTCTTCCGCCCGCAGAATTTCCGCGTTTGTGATCTATGAGCGAATTCGATTTTGATGCGATCGTTGTGGGGCAAGGGCTGGCAGGGACCGCCTTGGCTTGGAACCTCACCTGGCGCGATCAGCGAGTCTTGGTGATCGATCGCGATGAGCCAGTCACGTCATCACGCGTGGCCGCGGGGCTGATGACGCCAATCACCGGAAAGAAATTGGTTCCCAGTTGGCGATGGGATCGCTTTTGGAACTCGGCCACGAAGTTCTACCGCCGCGTCGAACAGCAGACTTCAAGTTCGTTCTTCTATCCTCAGCGCATCGTTCGGCTGCTGGCGACATCTCAAGAGCAGCAATACTTCGCCAGGAGAGTTGAGTCTGAGTTTGGCGGATTGGCCCAGCAGCCCGAACCACTCGTCTCCTCCGCAGAGTTTGATAACTCCCTCGGTGGGTTCGAAATGGTCGAGGGAGGGCGGTTGGCTGTCTTAGCCTATCTGGCGGCATCGCGAGAGTACTTCCAACGCGATGATGCCATCATGACGGGCGATTTCGATCCGAACAGCGATGTCGAACTGACGGCGGACGGAGTTCGAATTCCGCGACTGGACATTTCTGCGCGACGCCTCATTTTCTGCCAGGGGATCGATGCCGTAAGCAATCGCTGGTTTCAAAACATCGACTTCAAGCCGGCCAAGGGCGAGATCCTGACTGTCCGAGTCGAGGGATTGGCGGAAGAGCGGATCGTCAGTCATGGGGTCTGGCTGATGCCGTTGGGTGACGGCTTGTTCCGTGCCGGGGCCACTTATGAGTGGAAGAACCTTGATTCGATTCCGACCAACGTTGCTCGCCTCGAGATCTGCCAGCGTTTACGTGACTTCCTGCGATTTCCATTCTCGGTCGTTGGGCAAGACGCAGCCGTTCGTCC